>JBCBSA010000166.1:0-6268 GCA_039819425.1 Planctomycetota bacterium | reverse complement strand
CTCGGCGAAAAGACCATCCACCAACTCGCCGACGCCGGCTTGCTCACCTCCCTCGGCGACATCTTCCGACTCCACGAAAAGCGCGACGTACTCCTCGCCCTCGAACGCATGGCCGACAAAAAAGTCGACAACCTCGTCCAGGGCATCAACGACGCCAAGTCCCGCGGCTTAGCCCGTGTCCTCGCCGGGTTGACCATCCGCCACGTCGGCCGCTCCGCCGCCCGCGCCTTCGCCGCCGCCTTCGGCGACATCGACGCCCTCGCCGCCGCCACCCTCGACGACCTCGAAGCCGTCGAAGACATCGGCCCCGTCACCGCCCAATCCCTTCACGACTTTCTCCACTCCGACGCCGGCCAACACATCGTCACCGAACTCAAACAAGCCCACGTCGACCTCACCGCCCCCAACCGAGGCTCGGGCACTTCAGTGCCCGTGCCCGACTCCCCTTTCACCAAGAAAACCATCGTCCTCACCGGCACCCTAGAACACTTCACCCGCGACGACCTCAAAACTAAACTCGAATCCCTCGGCGCCAAAGTCGTCGGTAGCGTCAGTAAAAACACCGACCTCCTCATCGCCGGCGAGTCCGCCGGCTCCAAGCTCACCAAAGCCCAAAAACTCGACGTCGACATCTGGGACGAAGCCAAACTCCTCGACCACCTCCCCGACCAACCTCAAGCATGATCGCCCCAAACCCGGAAGAACCCCAAAATATCCTCGGCACCCCCCTCGAGTCCTGCTCCACCGACCCCCTCACCGGCTTCTACCGCGACGGCTGCTGCAAGACCGGCCCCAACGACGCCGGCTCCCACACCGTCTGTGCGGTCATGACCGCGGAGTTCCTCGCCTTCACCGCCTCCCGCGGCAACGACCTAACCACCCCCCGCCCCGAGTACCGCTTCCCCGGCCTCAAGCCCGGCGACCGCTGGTGCCTCTGCGCCCTCCGCTGGAAAGAAGCCCACGACGCCGGCTGCGCCCCCGGAATCGTCCCCGCCGCGACCCACGCCAAAGCCTTATCGCTCGTCCCCCGCGCCGCCCTCGAAGCCCACGCTCTCTGAGCGTGGGCCCGCCTGTCTTCCATCATCCGCCTGAGTCTCCGCCTCCCCCCGCGCCACCGGGTCCGTCTGCCGCCACTCGGAAAAGTCATCGTCTTTCATCTTTATCCTCTGAACCCAAGCAGTCAGGCGCGGTAGATAATTTCGCGATGATACGACAAATACCCCCGCTGCCGACGTGTCAACTTTTGCCTCAAAGCACTTTCCGAAAGCCCCATCTGTAAACGATCCGATTCACCGAGTTCGCAGCTGATCATAAGCCCACCCCCGTCGTCGAAGCTTATTAAGCCGCAATCGAATAATGCGTCAAGAGTCGCCAGCAATGGGATACCGTTTTGGGGGTCAAGCCGTTCTTCGTTGGTTGAATCTTTCCATGGCTTGATATGACCTGCGCGAATCGCGCGCAATTCTTTGCAGCCGGTCAGGGCACAAGCCCCGCCCCACCGTTCCAACAATTGATCCCGGAACCGGCCTTGCCCTATCCGCGCTTTCAGCAAAGCGTCGGCGTCTGTCTCGTCTTGAATCAACGCCTGCGCCAGATCGTCCGCTAACCTCGGAAAACCGCTGCCCGTATCGACCATCCGGTCTACAGCAACGTAATCGGAGATAAAAGCGTACTGCCGGTCACCGACCCACTCCGTTCCACTCAACACGGCTAAGCGATGGTCGTCAAAAGAAGCAATTGACCGAGGTATACCCGGCTTAGTTTCGAAAGATGCCTCGGACCACGGCGGATTTGATTCCGCGACACGCGCCTCGCAAATAACTCCAAAGGTCGGAACACCCGCTTCGAACATCTGGATGTGCTTCAAACGTTCTTCACGTGCTGCACTGCGTCTAGCATCCGGCCGCGGTTTCCCGAATATCGAAACGGCAGGCTGCCCCTGGAAAGTTTCAATATGGTCTTTCCATACCCGTAAAAAAACCCGTTGATTCACGCTGTCGTACGCGCCCCACGACCACCTCGGATTACGCACCACCGCACCAAGCCGGTCGGCGAAAAAACGGTTGATCCCCGCCATGCGATACTCCTAAAACCGCCGCAAAAACCGAACGTCCCCCTCGTACAGCCAGCGGATGTCCGCGATCCCGTGCTTCCGCATGGCCAAGCGCTCGATGCCTAACCCGAACGCAAACCCCGTCCACGTTTCCGGGTCGTACCCCACCGCCTCGAACACCGCCGGGTCCACCATCCCGCAGCCGCCGACTTCCATCCACTCCGGGCCCTTGCCCAGGTCGATCTGCACGTACAACTCGGCCGACGGCTCGGTGAACGGGAAATAGCTCGGCACCAGCTTCACCTCCGCGTCCGCCCCCCAGTACGCCCTCGCGAACTGGATCAGCGTCGTCTTGAGGTCCACCATGCTCACCCCCCGGTCCACGTACAGCCCCTCGATCTGGTGGAACATCGACGAGTGCGTCGCGTCGTGCTCGTCGGGCCGATACACCCGCCCCGTCGAGATGATCCGCACCGGCGGCTCGGTCTCTTCCATCACCCGCACCTGCACCGTCGACGTCTGCGACCGCATCAACGCCCCCCCGGAAGATTGGCTTCGGCGAGGCTCGGGCACTTCGGCGCCCGTGTCCCCCCCAGGATCAGCCAGGTAGAAGTTGTCCAGCGGGTCCCGCGCCGGGTGCGTCTCCGGGATGTTCAGCGCCACGAAGTTGTGCCGATCGTCCTCCACCTCCGGCCCCGTCACCACGTCGAACCCCATCCGCCCGAACACCTCGACCAACTCGTCGATCGTCTGCGTGATCACGTGCCGCCGCCCCCGCACCGCCTCCCCCGCCGGCAGCGTCACGTCCACGCCCCCCGGAAGTGTCGCCCCCGCACCCTTGGCGTCCGCGCTGCCGCCCGAGCCGTGGTCCCCCCCGATCTCTGCTTTCTTGGCCGCGAACGCCTCCTCCACCGCCGCCCGCGCCGCGTTCGCCCGCTGCCCGAACTCCCGCTTCGCTTCCTTCGGCACCTCCTTGATCCGCCCCATCAGCCCCTTCACCGCCCCCTTCGACCCCAGGTACTTGATCCGGTACACCTCCAGCCCCGCCGCGTCCTCCACCGCGTCCAGGTCCGCCGCCGCCGCCGCCGCCAGTTCGTCGATCACTTTGAGCATCCAAATAACATAGCAAGTCCTATAAATTCAACCCCCCGTATAACCCGTCCATCAACCAAACACGTCGTCTAAACTCCGCTTTGTCCAAATCTTGAATCAATCCTTGACGTTCTGTCGTCGTTCGGTTAACGTCTACCGAACAGATTGTCCGATGGTCTTTCAAGCACGCCTCGCTTGTCCGTCGAAGAGGAACACCAACCCCGGCCGACCCCAACATCTTGGGGTCAACCCCGGAAGCGAGCACTACCCGGTCAATACACCACCGGAAATGCTCATACCGCTGCCCGTTCCTCTGACCCGGAAACCCCCATGCCCAACGCCCTCGCCCCCGCCCCCGGAATCGCCCCCCTCGTCCTCCTGGGCCCCGGCGGCGACTACGCCTCGGCCCTCCACGTCAAGGGCACCCGCCTCACCCGCACCCGATCCAACCAGTCCAACCCCGACCGCGACCCCGCCGGCTCCCCGGGCTACGACCGCCCCCGAGGCTCGGGCACGCAAGCAGCCGTGTCCGCCATTTCCCGCCCCGCCGACACCTTCGACCTCACCGCTCCCCTGCACGCCGCCGCCGCCTGGCTCGAGCTCCAGTCCCTCACCCTGTCCGACCTCGCCGACCAAACTCAAACGCTCCACACCGCTCTCGTCTCGGCCAAGCCGAGGGCTGCAGAGCGAAGCGACCAAGCCGCGGATCGCCCCGCCTCCCCCTACATCCGTGCCCTCCGCGCCGCCAAGGCCCGGCTCCTCACTCAGCAACAAGCCCCCACCCAACACCCCCAACCCCAGATCGTCCCCCCCGCCGCCAACTTCCGCGGCTTCACCCTGCCGACTTCCACCCCCCACCCCGAGCCTTCCCATGAACCTCACCCCCAAGCAACTCGCCATCCTCAACCGCATCCGCGAGACCCGGCTGACCCGCGGCTATTCCCCGACCATGCAGGAGCTCGCCGACGAGCTGGGCGTCTCCAAGGTCACCGTCTTCGAGCACGTCGAAGCCCTGATCAAAAAGGGCGCCCTCATCCGGCAGGCCAACAAAGCCCGCTCTTTGGAAGTCTCGCCTGACCTCGACCTCCCCGACGAGACCTCCAACACCAAGCTCCCCCTCGTCGGCTCCATCGCCGCCGGCTCCCCCATCGACGCCATCGAGGACCGCGAGCACCTCGACCTCGCCGAGCTCTTCGCCCCCCCCCGCGGCACCGTCGGCGGCAACACCTTCGTCCTCAAGGTCCGCGGCGACTCCATGATCGACGAGCACATCGCCGACGGCGACTTCGTCATCTGCGAAAAACGCAACGCCGCCCGCAACGGCGAAACCGTCGTCGCCCTCCTCGACACCGGCGAAGCCACCCTCAAAAAACTCTACCGCGAAAAAGACGGCCGCATCCGCCTCCAACCCGCCAACGACAAGTACGACCCCACCTACTGGCAGCCCGACCAGGTCCAGATCCAGGGCACCTGCATCGGCGTCGTGCGTACGTATTAAGCTAAGCTAAATTCTGGATTATTGGGGCTAACGCGTTGTTTCCCACATCAGTGTGAGTGAAGCCGCGTGCATTTCAATTGATCCTGTCTTTAAGGTTATGCACAAGCCAGTTGAGACAAGACTATGACTATTGCAGCGTGCTTACTTACACCTGAAGGCGTGGTACTTGGAGCCGATAGCACCACAACGGTGACCCGACCTACACCCATAGGGCAGGCTGCTTCTACCCAACATTTGAACTATGCCCAGAAAATTTTTGAGGTGGGTGGACCGAAGACAGGCACTATGGCGGTCGTGACTTGGGAAAATGCGATGATCGGCGAGAAGAGTCATCGGACCTTCATCGCCGAGTTTTCCAAGGATATCGCCTCCAAATCAGATGCCTCTATGTTTGAAGCGGCTACTATCTTCTCAGATAAATTCTGGGAGCAATACAACGATGCTTATGCAAGTCAGATCAGCCGAGCCCAAGAGATTGCGGCCAAAGGTGAAGGCTTGTCGGAAGCCGAGCGATCGGAGCTCAATCGGACACTCCAAGGCCTATCTGGAGGCTACTGTCTTGCCGGGAGGAGCGGAGACAGTCGGTAGTGGGTCAGTTTGAATTCTGCCCCTTCTTGTACGGCCCCCGCTTATTCGCTTCCGTCCCGATGACTTCGGCTTCCTTGGCCTCTAGCAGCCCGACCAATTCCTCGACGCTCCAGACGTGATCCTGTAGCCCCGCTTCCATCGCCGGGGTGACGCGGGTGGTCTGGTGGACTCGGCAGAGGTTGTAGTAAGCGAAGTGCAGCGAGGTCATGGCTTCGTGGTTCGTGACCTTCTTGCTGAATGCGTTGGTCAGGCGGGTATAGCGCCGCACCCCCATCCGCATCGTGAGGTTTTGTCTTTCGACATAAGACGTGGAGACGTGAGCCGCGGCGGGGTTGCCGATGCGGGTGTACTTCTTCGTGCCCCGGCAAGTGGACGGGCTGTATTTCGCGGCGGACGGGTTCTTGAGGCGGGGATCGTCGCCGTACAGCTTCACCAACTGGGCGTAATCGACGTAAGGGCCGAAGTTGTCCACGATCGCCCCGACGTAGGCGTTGAGGCCGTCTGTGGTGAGCTGGACGCGGGAGTTGAGACGCCCGGCCAGATCGTGGGTGAAGTCGAACGCGGCCCCGCTGTCACGCTCCCCGACCAGCCAGGTGATGGCCAGTTTAGTATCCGCGTCGAGAGCCACCCACGTCCACACGTCGCCCGCGCCGTTGGCCCCCTTGTCCACTTGCTTTTGTTTCGCCCCCACGAACGACCAGATTTCGTCGGCTTGGACGCGCTCGGTTTGTAGACCTCGGACGTGTTCGTCGTGGTACTCGCGGCAGACATCCCCCATGTCCACCAGCAGCTTCGCCACCGTGTTCTTGCTCACGCCCGTCATGCGGACGGCCGAGGCCATCGAGCAACCTTCTACAAGGCAGCGGATGATGACGGCTCGCTTCTCGGTGGACAGCTTTTTCATACTGACCATTATGCTTGTCTTTCCTTGGGACGTCAAGCATTTTTGTTCATTTTCAATTTCGTATTTCGTTCTCCAATCTGTAAGTGCTGACGGCGTCAGCATTTATCGCAAATCGTTTTGTGTATTGCATTTA
>JBCBSA010000165.1:0-6286 GCA_039819425.1 Planctomycetota bacterium | reverse complement strand
TGAGCGTTTTGTCTTCACCGCCACCATCCGCGCCGACGCCAGAGCTGCTGGACCGGGGGTTTCGGTATGCGTTGTCGCTGACGGGGCGGCGGGCGGACGCGGAGGACGTGTTGCACGAGGCGTGCGTGAGCCTGGCACGGCGGGGCGGGCCGTGGGAAGCGGGGCTGCTGTTCCGGGCGGTGCGGCACCGGTTCATCGACGAGTGGCGGCGGGCGCAGCGGCGGCCCGGGGCGGACCTTTCGGGGGCGGGGATTCCGGGGGCGGGGGTTCCGGGGGCGGTCGAGGCGTTGTCGGGGCGGGAGGACGGGGTGCTGGCCCGGCTGATGGGAGCGGACGCGGTGGCCCGGGCGTTGGGGGAGCTGGGGGCGGACGAGCGGGAGGCGGCGTACTTGGCGTGGGTCGAGGGGTACACGGCCCGCGAGGTGGGTCGGCTGACCGGCCGGCCGCGGAACACGGTGCTCAGCCACCTGCATCGCGCCCGGCGGAAGCTGCGGGACCGCTTGGTGGAGGGGACGCTGGAACGGAAGGCCGACGTATGACGATGCCACCCGGATCCCATCCCACCGAGCCGGACGTGCGGGAGCGTGTCCGCGACCATTACACGGCGCAGCGGCTGGGGTCCGAGCGCATGCGGGCGATCCTGGACGGGGTGGCGGCCGAGATTCCGGCGGCGAGCGGTCGGCGTGGCCAGCGCGCGTGGTCGAGGTGGGCGGCGGCCGCGGCGGTGGGGTTGGCGGGGCTGTTGGCCGGGGCGGCGTGGTGGGCCTCAGGCCCGGCCCCGCCCCCGGAATCGCCTCCGGAATCGACCCCGGAATGGGCGACGCTGGTGGCCCGCGAGATCGCGCTCAACCACAACAAGGCGTTGGGCCCGGACTACGCGGCGGCGGGGTTCGACGAGCTGGCGTCGATGCGGGTGAAGCTGGGCTTCACGCCGTTCGAGCCGGCCGGCTGGGAAGAGCGCGGGCTGCGGCTGGTGGGGGCGCGGTACTGCTCGGTCCAGGGCTGCATGGCGACGCAGATGCGCGTCGTCGACGGCGACGGCGAGGCGTGGACGCTGTACCAGGTCCGCCCCGACGAGCGGCTGGCTCGGCTGAATGATTCGGTGGTGGCGGTCGACGGCGTCGAGGTCGAGCTGTGGCGCGAGGCGGGGCTGGTGATGGGGCTGGCGCGGTCGCGTTGACGAAAGCTACATCTGTCGGTTCGTGTTCCTTACCAAGGAGATTTTCGATGAAGCGTTTGACGAAGCAGAGCGTGTTGGGTTTGGCGGTGTTGTGTGCGTTGGCGGCCGGGCCGGTCGTGGTCGCGGAGGAGTCGGCGTCAACTCCGGGGGCAACTCCGGGGGCGGCGGGACCGGAACTGGTGGCGGTGAAGTTCCACGCGGACTGGTGCGGGTCGTGCAAGGCGATGGGCGACGTGTTCGGGGACCTGTCGGCGAAGCTCGACGCCGAGCCGGTGCTGTTTGTCGAGTTGGACCTGACGACGAGCGCAGACCGGCAGCAGGCCGGCTACCTGATGCACGCGATGGACGCGGGGGCGGTCTGGAACGAGCACGGGGCCAAGACCGGCTTCATCCTCCTGCTCGACCCGGCCGACATGAGCGTCCGGGGCAAGCTGACCAAAGAGATGGGATTCAAGGACATGGTCAAGGCGATCGGCGAGGCGCGGGCCGGGGCGTGAACGGCACGGGCGTGTTGCCCGGGGGAATCAACGCGGACGCGGCGGGGTTGGACCCGCGGCGTCTTTTGGGATCGGCCTAGGATGACGACATGCCCGTGAAGGTCCCGACAAGCAGCGATCCGCGTCGGCGGTGCGGTTTTCCGCAGCGGGTCTGGGGGTGGTTGGCGGTGTGCGTGGCGTGGGCCGGCGTGGCGGCGGGGCAGCCGGGCGGCGGCGGGGGGGGCTTCGGGTTTGGGTTTGGGGCAGCGGACGAGGCGCCCGAGCCGGTGACGGCCGAGGCGGTGTTCATGAGCGATCGGGTGCACGTGGGCAGCCCGACGGCGGTCGCGGTGGTGATCGACATCGCCGAGGGGTTCCACATCAACCCGGACGCGGCGCGGAGCGGGCCCGAGTGGTTCCCGGGGCAGTACCCGACCGCGCTTCGGGCGATCGATGTGCCCGAGGGGGTTCGGCTGGGTGAGCCGCAGTTCCCCGAGCCGCACCCGTACCAGACGGAGTACGCCCCGCAGCCGCTGGACGTGTACGAGGGGCGGGCGGTGCTGACCGTGCCGGTGCTGCTGGACGCGGGGGTCGAGCCGGGGGCGTTGACGCTGAGCTTTGAACTGGAGGTGCAGGCGTGCGACGACCAGGTCTGCTTTATCCCCGAGACGAAGGCGTTGTCGGCGACGATCGAGGTGGTGCCGGTGGGGACGGCGATCGAAGCGGTCGACGCGGAGCGGGAAGACGTGTTCGCAGAGTTCGACCCGGCGGGTTGGTCGCGGGTGGGCGAGTCGCTTTCGTCGGGAGACGCAACGCCCCCGGAAGAAGACGCCGCGGCGGCCGCAGCGGGCGGAGAGATTCCGGGGGCGGGGGACCGGACGTTGTGGCTGACGTTGTTGGCGGCGCTGGGGGGTGGGTTGTTGTTGAACTTCACCCCGTGCGTGTTGCCGGTGGTGCCGTTGAAGGTGATGAGCCTGGCGCAGCACGGCGACGGTGCGGGGGGGCAGAAGCGAACGGTGTTGCTGGCGCTGGTGATGTCGGCGGGGATCGTGGGGTTCTGGTTAGCGATCGCGGCGGCGATCGTGGGGCTGCAGCAGTTCCAAGCGGTGAACCAATTGTTTCAGTACCCGGCGTTCAACCTGGCGGTGGGGGGGGTGATCGCGGTGCTGGCGGTGTCGATGCTGGGGGTGTTCACGATCAACCTGCCGCGGGCGGTGTACCAGGTGAACCCGACGGGCGACACGGTCACCGGGTCGCTGGCGTTCGGGGTGATGACAGCGGTGCTGGCGACGCCGTGCGCGGGGCCGTTCATGGGCTCGGCGATGGCGTGGGCGACGCTGCAGTCGCCGGCGACGGTGCTGGCGGTGTTCGCGGCGATCGGGGTGGGCATGGCGCTGCCGTATCTGGCGCTGACGCTGATGCCGGGGCTGATCGAGAAGCTGCCGCGGGCGGGGGCGGGGAGCGAGTTGCTGAAGCAGACGATGGGGGTGCTGATGCTGGCGGCGGCGGCGTACTTCGTGGGGGTCGGCATCGTCGCGCTGACGTCCGACGGGACGGCGGCGAACAGCCAGGCGTACTGGTGGGCGGTGGGGGCGTGCGTCGCGGCGGCGGGGGGTGGCTGCTGTGGCGGGGGCTGGGCAAGGTGGCGCAGTCGGTCGGGGCGCGGGGGTTCGTGGCGGTGTGCGGGCTGCTGCTGGTGGGGTCGGGGACGTGGGTGGGCCTGAGCCTGTCGGGGACGAAGACGGCGGTGGCTGGGGCAGGCGGCGGTGAAAGCGGAGGGCCCGTGATCGCGTGGGTGTACTACACCCCCGAGCGGTTAGCCGGGGAGCAGGCGGCGGGGAACACGGTGGTGCTGGACTTCACGGCCGACTGGTGCCTGAACTGCAAGGCGCTGGAGAAGGCGGTGCTGGAGAGCGACCGGGTGGCGGCGCGGCTGCGCGAGCCGGGGGTGACGCCGATGAAGGTTGACATCACGTCGAGCCGGAACGTGGCGGGCAATGTGCTGTTGAAAGAGATGGGGAGCCTGACGATCCCGCTGCTGGTGGTGCTGGACCCGGCGGGCGAGGTGGTCTTTCGGGGGGACTTCTACACGGCCGATCAGGTCGTGGACGCGGTGGATCGTGCGGGCGGGACGATTCCGGGGGCGCGGGCATCCCGCTAGACAAGCGGATGCGGCCGAGTCACCATGCCGGCATGAGCCTGCGGAAACAGATCGAACAAATCGGCCTGACCCTGCCCCCGCAGCCCGCGGCGCCGGCGGGTGATTACGTTCGGCTGGTCGAACACCTCGGCCTGATCGAGGTGAGCGGGCAGATCCCCGTGGGCGACGACGGCAAGCTGTTGGCCGCCGGCAAGGTCGGGGCCGAGGTGGACTTGGAGACGGCGCAGCGGTGTGCCGAGCGGTGCGTCCTTAACGCCCTCGGGGCGGTGGACGCGGCGTTGGGGCTGACGTTTGGCCGGCGGTTCGAGCGGGCGGTGAAGCTGCGGGTGTACGTGGCCAGCGACCCGGGGTTCACGCGGCAGCACGTCGTGGCCGACGCGGCGAGCGGCCTGCTGGTCCGGGCGCTGGGGGATCGGGGCCGACACGCCCGGGCGGCGGTGGGGTGCGTGTCGCTGCCGCTGGACGCGCCGGTCGAGGTGGAACTGACACTCGGGCTGCGGTCGCTGGGCGACGACCACGGCGGGGCGGACTAAGCCGACACCGGCTCCCGGGGGCCGGAGCCGGGGCCGGGCCCCATAACCACTTCCGCCATCCCGATGCTTGACGAAAACCCGAGCGGGGGCGACACTTGTGAATCCTGTTTGACGCCGCGGCGCCGCCCGGCCTCTCCCTTGTTTCTACGGAGTTCTTTATGGCACGCGCACGCACCGGTGGAGGGGCCGCCGGCTCGATCTGGGGCCTCGTCGTTTTCGGGGCGGGCTTTCTCGTCTGCCTGATCCTGGCGATCGTCTTCTACACCCGCGTCGAGACCGCCGAGCAGGCCGCCGCCGCGGCGCAGGCCGAGCTCAACACCGCGCTCACCAGCGCCGACCGCAACAACCCCGCCTACCAGACCCTGACCGCCGAGGGCTCGGGGAGTGCCGTCGGCAAGCTGCTGGCCGAGGTCGATCGGCTCCGCAGCGAGGTCAGCGGCCTCCAGGGCCAGGTCGGCACCGTCACCGTCGCCCGGGACACCGCCCAGGCCAGCCTCGAAGATCAGCAGGCCGCCGCCGCCCGCGCCCAGCAGGAGCTCGCCGACGCCGTCGCCGAGAAGAACGAGCTCTCCACCGACCTCGGCGAGCAGGTCCAGCAGCTCACCGGCACCGTCAACGAGATCTCCGCCGAGAACACCCGGCTCCGCGGCCTCATCGACACCTCGATCGCCGAGGTCGACCAGCAGTACCGCGACCAGATCACCGGCCTCCGCCAGCAGGTCTCCGAGCTCGACGGCACGATCACCGAACGCGAACGCACCATCGAAGACCAACGCGGCATCATCGAAGACCTCCGCGGCCTCCGCCCCGAGACCGTCTCCGTCACCCTCGCCGACGCGACGATCGTCGCCCAGATCGAAGACCAGAACAAGGTCTACCTCGACATCGGCCGCGACGCCGGGCTCAGCCTCGGCCTGCCGTTCAAGGTCTACGACCCCGACGAGGTGATCAAGATCGAGGACCCCGATTCAGAGGGCAAGGCCGTCGTCGAGATCATCAACATCGAGTCCAACAACGCCATCGGCCGGATCGTCAGCCGCCAGCCCCGGGCCAGCGTCAACAACGGCGACGTCCTGGTCAACGTCGCGTTCGACCCCGACCGCCAGTTCACCTTCCACGTCTTCGGCCAGTTCGACCTCGACTTCGACGGCGACGTCGAGAGCGACGGCAACGAACGCGTCAGCACCCTGGTCCGGCGCTACGGCGGCCGGCTGGCCGACGAGCTGGGTTTCGACGTCGACTACCTCGTGCTCGGCCAAGAGCCGCCCCTGCCCCAGCGGCCCGACGACGAGCTCGACCTCATCCGCATGCGCGAGTTCCGCGTCGAGCTGTCCAACTTCGAGGCCTACCAGACCCGTATCGCCGAGGCCCGCGAGTTGGGCGTGCCCATCCTCAACCAGAACCGCTTCCTCGACCTCGTCGGCTACTTCGAGCAATAACCCCCCGGGGGATTCCCGGAAGTTGCTCGCCCCGCTGTCGGGGCCCGGCCGCGGACCCCACCGCCCACCCCCACTGCCCGCCTCATGGCCCAACGCGGCCCCGTCTGGGAAAAAGTCGAGTACCTCCTCGCCCGCCTCGTGGCCACCGCGGTCACCGCGTTCGAGGTCGAGCAGAACCAGCGCACCGCCCGCCTCATCGGCCGCGGCCTGCACCACTTCGACAAGCGCCACCGCGCCCGGGCCGAGCACAACATCCGCACCAGCTTCCCCGACTGGCCCGAGGACCGCGTCGCCCGCTGCGCGACCCAGTCCGTCCAGCACCTGGTCCAGCTCGCCTTCGAGACCCTCCACACCCCCCGCGTCCTCACCGACGACACCTGGCCCAGCCGCGTCAACATGGTCGGCCTCGGGCCCGCCGTCGACGTCCTCAACTCCGACGAGCCGGTCATCCTCCTCACCGGCCACCTGGGCAACTGGGAGGTAGCCGAGCACCTCCC
>JBCBSA010000164.1:0-6291 GCA_039819425.1 Planctomycetota bacterium | reverse complement strand
CGCCGGCGACGGCCGAGGCTTCGTCGCGGACGACGCTGCCGACGATGTCGAGGCTGCTGCCGAGCTTGAAACTGATCGAGTCGCGGGAGACGACGAAGTGGGTGTAGCCGGTGGCAGCCTCGACATCGTCGGCAGCGTCGTCCGCGACGAAGCCTCGGCCGTCGCCGGCGTGCCCGACCCGGGCGCCTTTGCCACCGCCGACGTCGCCATCGCCGTCGCCCAGCCCGGCCAGCCGAAGCGCGAGTACGACTACCGCCTGATCGACTCGCCGTCCTTCACGCCGCCCGTCCTCGCCGCCCTGGCCAACGCCAGCCTCACCGCCGTCCAGGCCCCCCCCGTCCTCCACACCCTGCGTACCACCGGTACGCTCACCTTCACCGGCGGACGCACCTTCACGCTCGACTCCGTCGTCGCCGGCGAGGGGATCAACGGCCTGGTCTTCGACCTGCTGCCACCCGTCGCCGTGATGATGCTCAACCCCTTCGACCCGCTATCGCTAGAGTCGGTCGACCTGACGATGACGGTCGAGGACGAGTTGCGGTCGGCCCAGCTGCGGTCGGCCCGGCTTGACCGCACGGTCGCGCGGCCCGGCGAAACGATCCAGATCACCGCCGTCCTCCAGCCGTTCGACGCGCCGGCCGCGGTCCGCACGCTGCCGTTCGAGCTGCCGTCGGACCTGCCCGAGGGCGAGTACCAACTCCTGATCGGCGGGGCGGATTCGTACACCTACCGGATGCTGGCTTCGCGCCCCGAGCTGGCGGCGGTGGACGACGTGGACGAGGCGCTCGCGGCGTTGCAGGCCGTGGCCGACGTCGATCGGCAGACGGTTTATGTCAGCCTGCCGCTGCCGACACCGGGGGTGGCGGTGGGGGGGCGGGGCTTGCCGGGCCTGCCGTCGAGCCGGGCGGCGGTGCTCGGGGCGACCGCGTCGTCACAGACCACGCCCTATCCCCGCTTCGCCGAGGCCAAGTTCGCCGCCGACCACGTCGTGCAGGGCGAACTCGTGGTGAACTTCCGTGTGACCACCGCCGCGCCTTGACCGCGTCTGTTTATTTGATCGACCGAACACCAATCCTTCCTCTCCGACCCGGACACCCCGCCGCATGACCCACCGCCCGTCACCGTTGTTTCGTCGACTTGCCGTCGGGCTGTTGTGCGCCGCGTGGGTCGGCTCGGCTGCGGCGATCCAGCCCAGCCGGTGGGTCCACTCGACCGAAGCCGACTTCGCCGAGGGCGAGCTCGACGGCGTGGTCGTCACCAACCTGGGCGACCTCAAACTCGCCGCCGCGACCGACGCCCTCGCCGAGCTGCCCGAAACCGTTACGGTGATCTACGACATCGAGATGATCGGCGACACCGCCTACCTCGCCGCCGGGCCCGAGGGTCGGGTGTTCGCGTTCGCCGACGGCGAGTTGACCGAGATCGCGGCGTTCGAGAACGCCCAGTGTTTCGCGTTGTTGACGTTCGAGTACGACGGAGCACCTCGGCTCGTCGCCGCGGTCAGCGGCAGCCCGAGCCGGATGGTCGGCATCGATCCCACCGGCGAAGACGAACCCGAAGTGTTCGCCGAGTTCCCCGAAGGTACCCGTTACGTCTGGGACCTGGTCGCGCTACGCAGCCCAACCGACCACGAGGTCACCGCCCTCGCCGCCGCCACGGGACCCGAGGGCAAGGTCTTCCGCGTCGCCGGCCAGCAGGTCGAAGAACTCTTCGACACTTCCCAGGCCAACGTCCTCAGCCTCGCCTACGACCACGATCGGCAGGCCGTCTACGCCGGCACCGACACCGACGGCCTGATCTACCGCTTCGACGAGTCGGGTACCTACGTCGTCTACGACGCCGCCGAGCCCGAGATCGGCGCGTTGCTGGTCACCGACAACGGCACGCTCTACGCCGGCACCGCCGACGCCGAGCAGGCCCGCCCCGGTCGCCTCGAAGACGCCGCCGAGGAAGAGACCGGTCGGCCCGACACCCCCGCCCCCGGAAGTGACCCCGGCTCTCCCGGGGGCGAAGACGGCGTCGTGGTCCCGCCGGTCGAGTTGCCCATCGATCCCGACCCCGCCCCGCTCGACCAGTCTCCCGCCGAGGCCGAGGGCATCGACGCCCAGGGCCCGCCCGCGCCCGACCCGGATTCCCCAAGCCCGCCCGGCACGGCCGACGCCGCACCCAACGCCGACACCGCGGACGAAGAGTCCGCAGCCCCGTCCGGCCCGCCGACCCCCGAGCAGTACGACGCCCTGCGGGAAGCGGTCCGCGCCCGCCTCCTCGCCGCCCGCGAATCCGGCACCCTCACCGCCAGCACCGGCAACAACCGCCCGGCCGATCGCCCCACCCGCAACGCCCGACCCGCCTCGACTTCCGGCGGCGTTGCGAATAATTCCGGGGGGAATGCCGTCTACCGCATCGATTCCCGCGGCTTCGTCGAAGAGGTCTTCCGCGACTCGGTCATGGTGCTGCGGTTGACCGAGCGGGCCGACGGCCGACTCCTCATCGCGACCGGCAACGAGGGCCAGGTCTACGCCGTCGACCCCGCCGCCGACGAGACCGCCGTCCTCCGCGACCTCGAATCCCAACAGGTCCTCGCCTTCGCCTCCGCCGACGACGGCACGATCCTCGTCGGCGGCGCCAACCCCGCCGCCTTCGTCGCCCTCACCGACGCCACCGCCCCGACCGGCACCTACACCAGCGCCACCCTCGACGCCACCCAGGTCAGCCTCTGGGGCAAGCTCCGTGTCACCGCCGAACTCTCCGGGGGCGATCGCGTCACCGTCGAGACCCGCTCGGGCAACGTCGCCGACCCCGAGATCGCCGCCTGGTCCCCCTGGGCGGAGGCCGGCGAGATCGCCTACGACCCCGCTGCTCCCCCGCTCCAGCCCACCGAACACACCGTCGATTCTCCCCCCGCCCGCTTCCTCCAGTACCGCCTCACGCTCGACACCACGGACGACCCCGAAGCCACGTCCGGGGGTGGGGGTCCCGTCATCGAGAAACTCGAGCTCGCCTACGTCGTCCCCAACCTCCGCCCCCGCCTGTCCCGCTTCACCGCCGAGTACCCCGACTTCCCTGGCCTCGACAACCCCGCCAGCCCCCAGATGAGCCTCAACTGGGAAGCCACCGACCCCAACAATGACCGCCTCCGCTACACCGTCGAGTATCAGCCCGTCGCGACGAGCGGCGCCCTACGACCCGCCGGGGTTTGGCTCACCCTGGCCGAAAACCTCGACGACACCTCCTTCATCTGGGACACCCGCAAGGTCGCCGACGGCCGGGTCCGCCTCCGCGTCACCGCCACCGACCGCCTCGACAACCCCGGCCCCATGGCCCTCACCGCCGCCCGTCGCGCCGACCCCGTCCTCATCGACAACACCCCACCCACCCCCGGAAGTATTGAAGCCCGAGTCAACGGGAGCACCGTCAAGATTTCCGGGGGTGCCGAGGACGCCTGGTCCCCGATCCACTCGATCGCCTACGCCCTGAACGACGCCGAGAGCTACGTCCCGGTGCTCCCCGACGACCTGATCTACGACTCGACACGCGAGGCCTGGTCCGCTATCCTTTCCGACCTCTCGCCGGGCGGCCACGCCGTGACCGTCCGCGTGACCGACACCCGAGGCAACGCCTCCTACACGACCACCCTGTTCGAAGTCCCCCGGCCGAACTAGCCCCCAACCCACCCACCCCCGCCGCCATGTCCACCCACTACCCCAAGCGTCGCAGCCTCATCAAACGCGCCCGCAAGTTCGGCTTCCGCGCCCGCATGCGCACCAGCAAGGGCCGCAAGATGATCAACCGCAAGCGCCGCGTCGGCCGCAGCGTCAACGTCCGCCGGTCGTTCTGACCCCCCCGGAATTTTCGCAGACGCCCCGGCGACTTTCACCCTAACCCCCCCCAGAAGCCCACGTTCTCCGAACGTGGGCCCCGAGATCCACCGCCTACCCCTTCTCCAACTCCGCCACCCGCCGCTCGAGTTTTTTCAGCTGCGCCGCCATCGCCGGCAGCCGCTTCTCGTGCAGCACCACCCGCTTCGCGTCCGCCAGCGGCATCGCCGGCGTCCCGCCCCACGTCTCCCCGTCGGGGATGTCGTGCATCACCTTCGACGACGCGGCGATCCGCACCCCCGACCCGATGGTCAGGTGACCGGCCACCCCGACCTGCCCGCCCATCGCCACGTAGTCCCCGGTCGTCGTCGACCCCGCGATGCCGACGTGGGCGACGAACAGGTTGTGTCGGCCGATCTTCGCGCCGTGGCCGATGACCACGTGGTCGGAAAACTTCGTGCCCGCGCCCACGACCGTCCGCCCCACGGTCGCGCGGTCGACCGAGCAGTTCGCCCCCATCTCCACGTCGTCCCCGACCTCGGCGATGCCGATCTGCGGGATCTTGTGGTGCCGGACCTCGTCGTCGCCGTCGCGCTTCGCGGTGGCGTACCCGAAACCGTCCTGGCCGATCACCGTGTTCGCGTGCAGGGTGACGCGGTCGCCCAGGACGCAGCGGTCGTAGACGCAGACGCCCGGGTGCAGCGTGCAGTCGTTGCCGATCACCGCGTCCTTGCCGACGTAGACGTTGGGGTAGAGGATCACGCGGTCCCCGATTTGTGCCCGCGGCGCGACGTAGGCGAACGGACGGACGGTGCAGAGTTCCCCGACGACCGCCGTGTCGTGGATGAACCCCTGCGGGTGGATGCCCACCTCCGGCTGCGGCCGAAACCCGTGCAACGCTACCACCGCCTGCCGGAACGCAAAGTACGGGTCCTCGGCCACCAGCACCGACAGCGTCGCCGGCGCCCCCTCGGCGTCCGCCGCCGACAACACCACCCCCCCCGCCCGCGTCGTCGCCAGCAGCCCGGCGTACCGCGGGTTCGACAGAAACGTCACGTCGCCCGGCCCCGCGTCTTCCAGCGTCGCACAACTCCCCACTTCGGTTCCGCCGTCGCCACGCAGCGTCGCGCCGATCTTCTCCGCCAGTTCCGCAAGCGTCACACTCACCATCACCGGATTGTACTGCCCGCGGACCGCACTTCATTTAGCCCCGGGTCAATGACCCGGGGCCGCTCCAAGAAAAAACCCCGCCTTGGGGCGGGGTAGCGGCGAAATGCCCGGAACAGGAGTCGAACCTGCAAGGAGTTTTACCTCCACCGCGACCTCAACGCGGCGCGTCTGCCAATTCCGCCATCCGGGCCGGATGCCGAGCCCGACAGTATACGCGAACACGGCGACGTGTTGGCGCGCACAAGACGGCACAAAACCTCGACACAAAATCCCGCCGGCCGAAGATTTTTCCTACCCCGTGAACCGCCAAGGCTTACGCCACGCCGACCGAGCCCACGGGAAAGCCACGTGCGCACAGGCTTGGCGGTCCGCCCCTCTATGTCGGCCCCCGGGTCGGCGCGGACGCGTTCAGGCAAGGCCGTCCCGCCGCACGCCGGGGAACCAGCCGGGCTGTGAGGCCGCGGCGGACGTGGCGATGTCCGAGACACCGCCTTGCCGGGGACTCTCGGGGTCGGCGCCGCCTGCGGGCTACCCCCGCCCCCGGAAGAACCCCGGAGGCAACCGGACGACGCACGCAGGCCACACGTGCGCTTCCGAGGGGGCGAGTGCTTGCTCTTTGGCAACCCGGGATGAAGTAGGTCAGGTCTCCGACCTGACGCGAGCCGCAGCGGAGTCTGCGTCAGGTCGGAGACCTGACCTACAGAACCGACACCGCACATGTTACGCCCCGAGCTGTAACTGCGCCAGCGCCGTCGTCGTGTCCTGCGAAAACGAGAACACCTGGTCCAGCCCCGTGGTCAGGAACACCGTCCACACCGCGTTCGTCGGCGCGGCGATCCGCACCTGCCGGCCCGCGTCCGTCGCCAGCTTCCGCACCTTCAGCATCTGCGAGAGGTTCGAGCTGTTGAGCACCTCGATGCCCGACAGGTCGAACACCACGTGCGGCGGCGTCTCGGCCGACTGGTACTGACCTACCAACACCTCGATGTCCTCGGAAAACGCGGGCTCGCCCGACATCTGGCTGACCCAGATCTGCTCCGACCACTTCTGTAACGGCATCACGACTCCGGGTTGAAAGCTCAAGAAACGGTCCGCAAAGCCTAAGCGTTTTCGGCTTCGCCGTCAGACGGGTCGTCTTCGTCCTTCACTCGAGCAACGCCGGCGAGGCGGTCGTCGGCGGACAGGCTGATCACCCTCACCCCGGCCGCGGCCCGGCCGGTCTGACGCACCGACTCGGCGGCGATGCGGACGATCATGCCGTTGACGCTGATGAGCATCAGCCCGTCGGCGGGCGTGACCCGGC
>JBCBSA010000163.1:0-6417 GCA_039819425.1 Planctomycetota bacterium | reverse complement strand
TCTCGACGATGAGGCCGGCGACGCGGGTGCCGTCAACGATGTGGACCAGGCGTTGGCCGAGGAGGCGGCGGGCGACGGTGACGGGGTCGCGGCGGTAGAAGAGGCGGTCGAGGTGGGGGGCGGGTGACACGTCGATCGGGATCAGGCGTAGGCGTGCAACCCCGGCAGCAGGAGGTTGACGCCCTTGTAGCACCAGAGCATGACGATGAAGCCGGTGACGCTGAGCCAGGCGGTGACCTTGCCGCGGTCGCGGACGCCGAAGCGGACGTGGATGGCGATGAGGTAGACGATCCAGGTGATGAGCGCCCAGGTCTCCTTGGGGTCCCACGCCCACCACCGGCCCCAGGAGTGGTCGGCCCAGTAGGCTCCGAGCAGGATGCCGACGCCCAGTAACCAGAAGGCGAGTTGCATCAGCGTGAGCTGCGCCTGGTCGAGGTCGGCTAAAAGTTTCTTGCGGCCGGGCAGGGGCGCCCCGCCGCCGGCCGCGGCGACGTTGCCCACGCCGGCGGCGACGAACGCGTCGGCCTCCCGCCCCCGGAAGTAGTGGGCGAAGAGGTACGTCAGGCTGACAAAGAAGGACAGGGCGATCAGGCCGTAGCTGACCAGGACCATGTTGACGTGGACGTAGAGGATGCGGCTGGTGCCGAGGATGGCGGCGACCTGGCCGACCTCGTGGGAGGGGATGGCCCAGAGGTTGGCGGTGAGCAGCGTCAGCGTGCCGAGGGCGGCGGCGGCGGCGCCGAAGACCCACATCTTCTTCACGAACATGAACACGGTGCCGGCGACGACCGCGAAGAGGGAGATGGCGATGAACGACTCGAATTGGTTGTGGATCGCCCATCGGCCCGAGAGGATCGCGCGGATGGCGAAGCTGCCGGCGTGGGCGGCGAGGCCGAGCAGGAGCAGCGTGACGCCGATGGACAGCAGGGTCTTGCGGCCCGTGCCCAGGGCGAGGATGAGGGCGACGGTGGACAGGGCGTAGAGCCAGTAGCCGATGGTGAACTTGCCGGTGGCGTTGTAGAGGCGTTCGAGGGTGCGCTGGTAGGCGGGGGGGTAGGTGGTGGGGTTCTGCTCGGGCAGGGTGAGGGCGATGGCCTGGAGCAGGGTGTTGACCGATTCGGCTTCACCGTGGCTCCAGGCGCTTCCGAGCTGGGTCCAGAGGTCGACGAGGCCTGCGGGTCTCACCGCCACGCCGTCGGCGGACAGAGCGGTCGGCAGGATGACGCCTTCGCCCCCGGAACCGTCGTCGAAAGCGTTAGGGTTGGTGACATGGGCCCACTGGTCGAGGCCGGGCGGGGGGCTGACCATGAGCAGGCGTTCGCCGGCGTTGAGGAAGGCGTAGGCCGAGGCGAAGAGCTGATCGCGGCCGGCCATCTCCGTGCGGCTGGTGTCGGCCGCGTGGAAGACGGACTGCACTTCGGGCGAGGCGAACATGTCCCACGAGATGCGTCCCTGCCGCTTCCACGCCTCGCGGGCGCCCTCGGGCAGGTGGGCCAGCAGCCGCTCGCGGAACGGTAAGACCTCGACGTACACGATCGGCTTGTCGGCGTAGTAGGACTTGTGGAACACCAGGTCGAGGTAGGTGAACACCGGGTCGTAGGTGTATTTCTTCTGGTCTTTGGGGTCGGCGTCGACGGTGTCGGCGCGGACGTCGCGCCAGCGCGGCTTGCCGTAGACGGCCCGGACGCGTTCACGGGCCAGGGTGTCGAGGATCTTGGCCCGGCCGTCGTCGAACACGGCGAGCTTGCGGAACAGGTCGAGGTCCACCGCGTCGGCGAAAGCTTGGTGCTCGGCCCGGGTCATGGGGGCGTGGTTGTGGCCGGCGTGGGGGTCGAAGGCGCTGAGGGACGCGTTGTCGTGGTAGGCGGGGGTGTTGTCGGGGAGGGTGTTGCCGTCGGGTGCGGGGGCGGCCTGGGCTGTGATGGCCGAGGCAACAAGCAGCAAGGGCAGAATCAGCCGCCGATGAACGCGGGTGAACGCAGATGAAACGGCAGAGCCGGGACCTCGGCTTGCCCGTGGGCTCTTCGCGGAATCGGGAAGTGGTGAAGTCAATATCTTCATGGCCTTCAATCTGTGTTGATCTGCGTCAGTCTGCGGCTGAAACCAGTTCCGGCCTGCGCTCGGGGGCAGGCTTAGATTTCGGTAGATCGGCGGCGTTGTCCTGCGGTCCGCCCGGGGATTCCGGGGGCGAGGACGGGGTTTGGAGCGACTGATTGAACTTACGTGCTTTGCGTTTGACGAGCCAGGGCTTGACGTAGAACGCCCAGGGGATGCCCAGGGCCATGAGCACGCCGCCGAGGGCGATGACGTGGATGGCGACGTTGTTGCCGACGCCGAGGATGGTGAAGCGCTGCTGGTTGACGAGCCGGCCCTGGTCGTCGCGGAGTTGGAGTTGGCTCGCCGCGGTGTCGGGGTCGCCGGGGTCCCAGCCGGCCTGGCTGAGCTTGATCTTGCGCAGCGGCAGCGGGGCGTCGGCAACGCGGACGATGGCCGGGTGGTTCATGCGTGGAGAAAAACGTTCCGGGGCGCCGTCGGGTCGGCCGTTGCGGTCGACGGGGTAGACGAGGAGATCGGATTGGAAGTCACGCGGGATGCTCGAGCCGGCGTACGGCGTCATCTCGAAGTCGGTCATCGCCACGGCGAACGGCAACGCGTGCCGCTCCCGGCTAAACGAAAACTCCAGCTGGCCGAAGCCCGGCACGTCGACGGTACGCGGCCGCATCTCGCCGCCCTGCTGCTCGAGGTAGGGCATCTGGCGGAGCCAGACGGTGCGGCGGAAGGTCTCGCCGGTGGGGCGGTGGTGCTCGTCGACGCGGTCGACTTCGACCTGGACGGGCACGAGGGCCATCTCGTAGGTGCCCTCGATCTTGGGGTCGCGCAGAGCCCGCGGCGTCGGCACGGGGAGCTGGGCGGGCAGCGCCTGCTCGAACCGATCCACGACGTGCAGCCAGGCCCGCGTCTTGTCCGGCTCGGCCACGGGCAGCTTGCCCTCGGCCAGCGGGCTGAACACCGGCTGAATCCCCGCCACCCGCAGCAGCACCCACATCCCCTCGGCGATCGGGACGACGTCGCCGACGTCGAGGCCCGCCCGGGCGTGGCCCGTGACGAGGTGGACCTGGATCTTGGACTGGTCGAGGTAGACCGTGCGGATCGCGGGGTCGGGGTCGCCGCGCTGGCCGTCGACGAAGTCCTGGGTGCGTTCGGGATAGCGGTGCAGGGCGATGCGGCGGACGGGCTTGGTGGGGCCGGGGCGGTTGATGAGGAGGGTGGCCTGCGTGTCGGTTGCGCCGCGGTAGCCGTCGGTGACGAAGGGCAGGCTGTAGGATCCGATCTCTTCGACGGTCAGCGAATAGCCGGTGTCGCCCAGCGCAATCTGCGCCCCCGGGAAGATGGCGTGGACCTCCCGGTAGTCCGCTTCGGGGACCTCGACGAGCAGCGCGTGGGCCGCGCCGGGCGGGGCGGCAGCGGAGAGGTCGGCTAACCGCTGGGGGTCGGGCTCGTGCAGGTACTCGACGGCCCAGGCGTCGGTCTCGACCACGCGGTCGGCTGGACGCACGGCGGGCAGCGTGGTGCGTGGGGCCTGGTCGTGGGCCCGATCGACGTCGCCGTGGGCCAGCACGACCGCGGGGCCGACGCCGGCCTGCGGTACCGCCAGCCCGTCGGTGGAGAACTGCTCGGCCACGTCCGCGGGCGCTTCCACCCAGGTGGACTCAAACTCGCCGTAGGCGATGAACCCGGGGATGGTGATCCGCACGTGCTCGCCGAACTTCTCGGCGAAGTCGGGCCGCTCGTGCAGGGCGATGTCGAGCTCGCCCATGGCGTAGTCGTTGAACCGCGGCAGCTCGGGCAGGGTGAACTGCACGGCCGGCGTGTGGTTGTACGAGACAAACAGGGCCGGCGTGATCCGGTCGTAGAAATGACCCACCGGCTGGCCGCCGGGCAGGTCCGAGCGGACGATGAACATGTCGCCCTCGAGCTTGAGCTGGCCGTAGAAAACAGAACCGAGCCCGATCATGACGATGCCCGTGTGCACCGTCAGCACGCCGAGGTTGACGAACTTGAACTCGATCCGCCGGATCGTCGCCCACACCATGTTGCACACGAACAGCAGCAGGATCAGCTGCATCGGCCACCAACTGAAGAACTCGGTCTCGTTCATCTCGACCGCCGGCAGCCGATAGACCTTCGTCGCCCGGTGCTCGGCAAACATCGCCAGCCCGTCGACCCACCGGTAGCTCGCCGTCCACAGCCCCGCCGTCGCCCCCACCCCCAGCAACATCGACCCGATGGCAAACGCCAACTTCCGGGGGCCGTCGAGTCCCAGCTTCCGCGGGCCGACCCGCACCCCCGCCCAGCCGGCGAACCCCAGCGCCACCGCCGCCGAGACGATCCACGCCCCGCCGATCATCGCGTAGTAGAACGGCAACGACCCCAGCACCCCGTACAGCGCCACCAGGCACAGCAACACCACCGCCAGCGTGATCGAGCTGAACGCTCGGGTCAGCCATCGCAGCGGGGCGGGCAACGCCTCGTCGGCCTGTTTGATTCGCCGGTACTTCGCACTCATGGGTAAACCCAAAGTATAGATCGACCAACCCCCCGCGGGCCAGCCAACCGTCGGCTTTCGCGGGGTGGTTTCGGGGCAACGTCCGGGGCAACTTCCGGGGGTACACTCGGCCCGTGCGACTCCTGCCCGCCATCCTCTGGCTCGCCCTCGGCGGCGCCGCCGGCACGCTCGTCCGTGTCGGCCTCAGCACCCTGACCCAGAAGCTCCACGGCGGGCCCTGGCCGGCCGGCACCCTCGCCGCCAACGCGCTGGGCTGTCTCCTCTTTGGCCTCGTCTTCGCCCTCCTCGAGCCGGGCCACCGCCTCGCCCCCGCCGCCCGCCTGGGCCTGCTCGCCGGCTTCTGCGGCGCCCTGACCACCTTCAGCACCTACGCCTTCGACACCGCCCAGCTCGCCCGCGGCCAGGCCTTCCCCGCCGCCGGCCTCGCCCACGCCCTGCTCAACCTGCTCCTGCACAACGCCGTGGGCTTCACCCTCCTCGTCGCGGGCCTCGCCCTCGGCGCCCGCCTCCGGCCCGCCGCCTGAGCCGCCGCCACGGCTCGCCGCCTAACCTCCGTTTACCACTCAATCTCGACCGGCGACCCGGACCAGCGGCCCGCTGGTTCTCGCTACAATGCCGGATTCGGCCCGAACCTCCATTCCCAGCCCCATTCCCTCTGCTATGCCTGACACCATCGACCCTCCCGCCAACGGAACCGCCGCGGAAACTTCCGGGGGGGGGCGGGTGCGCCGCACCAACGCCGTCATCCGCTTCGCCGGCGACTCGGGCGACGGCATGCAGCTCGCCGGCACCCAGTTCACCGATACCTCCGCCGTCGCCGGCAACGACGTGGCGACCCTGCCGGACTACCCCGCCGAGATCCGCGCCCCCGCCGGCACCGTCGCCGGCGTCTCGGGCTTCCAGATCAACTTCGCCTCCGAAAACATCTACACCCCCGGCGACGTCGTCCACGCCCTCATCGCCATGAACCCCGCGGCCCTCAAGGCCCACATCCACGACGTCGAGCCCGGCGGCTACGTCATTGTCAACGAGACCGAGTTCTCCAAGACCAACCTCAAAAAAGCCGGCTACCCGCTGATCGAGGGCACCCGCGACCACGTCAACCCCCTCGACGACGCCGAGCTCAACCAGCAGTACAAGATCATCAAGGTCCCGATCACCAAGCTCAACCAGGAAGTCTTGAAGGAATCGGGCCTGAACCCCAAGGGCGTCAACCGCTGCCGCAACATGTGGGCCCTGGGCTTGGTGTATTGGCTGTTCGAACGCCCCCTCGACACCACGATCAACAACCTCAAGGCCACCTTCGAGGTCCGCAAGAACCTGCCCGAGGTCGCCGAGGCCAACATCCGCGCCCTCCGCGCCGGCTACGACTTCGGCGAGACCGCCGAGCTCTTCCCCGTCACCTACCGCATCCCCCAGGCCGACATCACCCCCGGAAAGTATCGAAAGATCACCGGCAACGAGGCGCTGGCGATGGGGCTCGTCACCGCGTCGAAGCTGGCCGACAAGAGCCTGATCTATTGCAGCTACCCGATCACCCCCGCGTCGGACATCCTGCACTACCTCGCCCCGCAGAAGCACTACGGCGTCAAGACCTTCCAGGCCGAGGACGAGATCGCCGCGTGCTGCGCCGCGATCGGCGCGTCCTTCGCCGGCCAACTCGCCGTCACCGGCACCTCCGGCCCGGGCCTGGCCCTCAAGTGCGAAGCGATGGGCCTGGCCGGCGAGGACGACGCGGGCTTGCGGATCGCCGCCAACAATGCGGACGGTATCTATCAGGAGGGCGAGACCCTGATGGTCGAGGTTACCGCGCCGGGCTTCGACGGCTTTCTCTATGTCGACTATTTCGA
>JBCBSA010000162.1:0-6430 GCA_039819425.1 Planctomycetota bacterium | reverse complement strand
GTGGCCTGGACACTGAACGGCGACGCGGCGCTGGTTCGCCCGGCGCGGCGGCGGTGGGCCAACCCGGGATACGAGCAGATCCGGCGGGCGATGGTCGAGCGGGTGGGGGAGCTGGTCCGGGGCGTGTCGGTGGTGCCGGAGGAGACGCCGTGGGCGACGTTCGAGGCGGCGCGGTCGCACGCGGCGGCGGTGGAGCTGCTCGACGCGGTGGAGATCGAGGCGTTGCCGGGGGTCGAGGTGTTTGCCCGGGGCGACGCCGAGGGGCCCGACGATTACCGGGCGCGGCCGGGGCTGGTCGAGACGATGGCGGGGTGCGTGCGGGACGGGACGGCGTTGCGGGACGCGCTGGCGTCGGCCCCGGGGATCGCGGCCCCGGAACGTCGTTGACCGGCGGCCATACGCCGCGCGGGGTGCAGCCACGCCGAAGGGCAGGCCGATAACCTTGGCATGAATGACGCGCCGCGGGTGTCCGTGCTGATCCCCAACTACAACAACGGCCGAGCGTCGTCGAGCGACGGGCGGACGGACCTGATCGGCGACCTGCTGGCTTCGCTGCGCGAGACGCTGCGGGGCGACCCGACGCCGTTCGAGGTCATCGCCTACGACGACGGGTCGACCGACGACAGCCTCGAGACGCTGCGCCGCTGGGCGGACGACGGGTTCCTCCGGCTGATCGAGGACGAGCACCGCGGCGTGCTGGCGCGGACGGCGAACCGGTTGGTGGCGGCGTCGCGCGGCGAGATCCTGGTTCGGCTCGACGGCGACATCACGGTGCTCACGTCGGGCTGGGTGTCGAAGCTGTGCTCGGTGTTCGACCAGGGGCCGCCGGACCTCGGGGTGGTGGGGCCCAAGCAGCTCACACCCGACGGGCAGTGGGTGCACTCGTTCGGCGACTTCGTGCTGCACCCCAAGGGCTACGTCCACCTGCATCAGGGTCAACCTCGCCACGCGGTCACCCGCGCGGCCGAGGTCGATCACGTCATGGGCTGTTTCTACTGCTGCCGGCGGTCGGTGCACGACGAGCTGGGCGGGTACGACGAGGACATCCTGCGCGGCCAGACGGTGGACTTCGGGCTGCGGGCTCGGCGGGCGGGTTACCGGTGTTTCGCGGTGCCGCACATCGAGTTCGTCCATCGGCACTCGCTGCGGGGCGAGCGGGCGAACGTGGCGGACACGTCGGCGGGGATCGACCGGTCGCGGGCGGCGTTTCTGGACAAGTGGGGCTTCGATCGGCTGGCGGTGGATCTGGATGTGGTGCGTGAGCGGTACGCGGGGTCGCCGCTGTTGTGGAACGCGACGGTGTTCGGTACCCCCGGGATCGAGGTCGCTGGCGGGGCTTCCGGGGGGTCGGTCGATGCGTCGTCGTGGAAGGCGTATGCCAGCAACGAAGACACGCGGCGGCAGATCGACTTCCGGGTGAACGTCGTGAAGCAGTTGGCGGAGGGTCGATCGGGGCCGGTGCGGGTGGCGGTGATCGGTGTTGGGGATGGGCTGCTGGCGCACCTGCTGGCGTCGGCGGGGATGGAGGTGGTGGGGTGCGAGGCCGACGCGGGGAAGCTGGCGTTGGCCGAGCCGTTCATGGGGCCGCAGCGTTACCCGGGTGAGCGGCCGGGGTTGGTTCATCAGACGGATCCGCGGCGGCTGCCGTGGGGCGACAACTCGGCGGACGTGGTGGTGTGGCCGGGCGGCATCGAGTCGCACGGCAACCCGGTGGCGCTGCTGCGTGAGGCGCCGCGGGTGATGGACCGGGGCGGGGTGTTCGCGGTGGTGACGCCGCAGCAGGAGCACGCCGCGGCACAGGGCGTGGCCGGGCTTCCGGGGGGGTACCTGGCGCACGAGTTGGCGATGCAGGTGCGGGCGGCGGTGGAGTGGACGGTGCCGACGCCGCAGACGCCGACGAACCCGAAGCAGCCGCTGGTGGTGCTGGCGGCGGCGGAGCCGGCGGTGTTCACCGCGCCGCGGCCGGCGGCGGCGTGACTGCCGGAATCCGGGGGCCGGATCTGGGGGCCGGATCTGGGGGCTGGTCGCCGGGCCGTGACGCCGGAGGGTGGGTCCGGTAATCTGGATGAACCGTCAACTTTTCCATCGGTTCTCCGCGAAGGGCCGATACGATGGACGCCTGCGGGAGCGTCAGACGCCACGGCGGGCGATGACCGGCGGACGCGGACCTCGGCCGCGTCCCCAACCTCATTCCCCACCGGCGACCTGAGCACGGCCCATGAGTCTTTCTCGACGCGACATCCTGTTAGCCGGGCTGAGCCTCGCCGTCACCGGCTGCGCGACCACCTCGCCCACCTCCCGCGGCGGCGGCCGCCCCAAGCCCATCTGGCCCGAGACGGTCACCCGTCCCACCACCCCCGCCCCGGGAAGCTCCGCCGCCGCGGCCAAACGCCCCATCCACCGCGCCACCGGCCTGCCCGCCAAGCCCACTCCGACCACGCCCGGCCTCCCCGCCGGCGTGCTGCCCCGCTCCCGCTGGACCCGCCACGGCCTGGCCGGCCGCAACATCAACCGCATGAACGGCGTCAAGACCATCACCCTCCACCACGAGGGCTGGACCCCCTTCACCGCCACCTCCGCCGCCGCCAGCGAAGACCGCATCGAGCAGATCCGCCAGATCCACACCCGCGACCGCGGCTGGGCCGACCTGGGCTACCACTTCGTCATCGACCGCCAAGGCCGCGTCTACCAGGGCCGAAGCGTAACCTTCCAGGGCGCCCACGTCAGCGACAACAACCCCCACAACCTCGGCATCATGATGCTGGGCAACTTCGAACAGCAGAAGCCCACCCGCGAGCAGGTCGACGCCATGTCCCGCTTCACCCGCCAGATGATGGCCGCCTACGGCGTCCCGGGCTCGCGCGTCCAGACCCACCGCGAGATCAAGCCCACCGCCTGCCCCGGCCGGTACATGCAGGCCCACGTCGACCGCCTCCGCTCCCGCGGCGTGCTGTCCTAGACACTCCCACCCGTGTCGCTGCACGTCCGAGAAATCGTCCAGCGCTGAACCCCGCGCGTCCGCTGTCCGATGCGCCCCCATGCCCGCGGCACGCTTCGCCCCCCTCCTCTTCGCCACCCTCGTCCTCACGCTGCTCCCCGCCGGCACCGCCCTCGCGCCACCGGGCGACGACATCCTCGTCTACGGCCCCCCGATACCCCCGGAAGCATCCCGGGAAGCGACGCCGCCCAGTTCCTACAACCCTTCGCCCCGCCCCGTCTTGCCCGCCGAGACGCCACCGACGCTCAACCCGCCGGCGCTCCCCGCCGATGAACCCGGCACCGACCTTTCCCTGATCCAGGTCGCTTCGCACCCGGCGCCGTTGCCGGGCGCTGCTCTCCCGACTCGTCCAAGGTCCGAGTTGAACATGCTGATCCTCATCCCCGTCGCCGCCGCCGCCCTCCTCGCCGCCGCCGCCCTCTGGTGGTTCCGCCAACGCCTCACCGTCAAGCACAAGCTCATGGCCCTGTCGGTCGGCGTCGGGCTCGCCTCGATCACGGTCGTCGGCGTCGTCGCCACGCACAACGCCCGCACCAGCCTCGTCCAGCAACGCGAAGAGGCCCTGCTCGGGCTCATGTCCGCCCGCCAGACCCAGGTCGAAGACTACTTCGCCGTCATCCGCGAACAGATGGTCAACTTCAGCCAGGAACGCGGCGTCAGCGAAGCGACCTACAACTTCGCCCAGGCCTTCGGCTTCCTCGACGACGAGGTCAGCGTCGACACCGACCCCGGCAGCGACGCCCACGCCGCCGTCGCCGGCTACTACAACAACGAGTTCCGCCCCCGCGCTGAGGACAACGGCCAAACCTTCCGCGGCGCCGCCGCCTACCTGCCCCGCTCCGCCGCCGGCGTCATCCTCCAGTCCTGGTACATCGCCGACAACCCCCACCCCGTCGGCGAAAAACTCAACCTCGACGCCCACGACGCCGTCTGCACCTACAACGTCTGGCACGGCAAATACCACCCCCAGGTCCGCCGCTTCCTCGAGAGCTTCGGCTACTACGACATCTTCCTCTTCGACACCCAAGGCAACCTCACCTACTCGGTCTACAAAGAAACCGACTTCGCCACCAACTTCCTCGCCGGCCCGTACAAGGACACCAACTTCGCCGACGCCGTCCGCAGCGCCCTGGCCGCCCGGTCCCCCGGCGAGGTGTTCATCGAAGACTTCCGGTCCTACGAACCCAGCTACGGCAACCCCGCCGCGTTCATCAGCGCCCCGGTCTTCTGGAACGACAAGCTCGTCGGCTGTGCCGTGTTCCAGGCCCCGGTCGACAACATCAACGCCATCATGAACGACGCCGCCGGGCTCGGCGAGACCGGCCAGACCCTGCTCGTGGGCCGCGACAAGAAGATCCGCTCCAACGACCGCTTCGACGAGTCGGCCACCATCCTCCAGGCCGAACGCGACAACCCCGCCGTCGAGGCGATGCTCGCCGGCGAGTCGGGCTTCATGGAAGTCCACGAAGACGGTAAGGCGTCGGTGAAAGCCTTCGCCCCGCTCGACATCGAGGGGCTGGACTGGGGCGTCCTCGCCGAGATCGACCTGGCCGAGGTCACCGCGCCCGCCGCGGCGCTGGCCCGACGGCTGGCGATGATCGGCGTCGCCGTCGCCGCCGGCGTGTCCGTCTTCGCCTGGCTGTTCTCCGTCCGGCTCATCCGGCCCATCGCGCCGCTGCTCGCCCGGGCCAAAGCCGTCGCCGCCGGCGACCTCTCCGGCGAAGCCCTGCCCGTCCACTCCCGCGACGAGTTCGGTCAGCTCACCGGCTCGGTCAACGACATGAACACCTCCCTCCGCGACCTCATCCGCCAGGTCTCGGCCGCCGCCGACGAGGTCGTCGGGGCCTCCGGCCAGATCGCCACCTCCAGCGGCGAGATCGCCAACGGCATGAACGAGCAGGCCGCCCAGGTCCACCAGGTCTCCTCCGCGATCGAAGAGATGTCCGCCTCCATCGTCGAGGTCGCCCGCAAGTCCGGCGACGCCGCCCAGTCCGCCGAGAACTCCGGCCGCGTCGCCGCCGACGGCGGCGAGGTCGTCCGCGACACCATCGACGGCATGAACGCCATCCGCGACGCCGTCACCGCCTCGGCCAGCTCCGTCCAGGAACTCGGTAAACGCGGCGAGCAGATCGGCCAGATCATCGAGGTCATCAACGACATCGCCGACCAGACGAACCTCCTGGCCCTCAACGCCGCCATCGAAGCCGCCCGCGCCGGCGAGCACGGCCGCGGCTTCGCCGTCGTCGCGGACGAGGTCCGCAAGCTCGCCGACCGCACGACCCAAGCGACCGAAGAGATCGGCGAGTCGATCCAAGCCATCCAGACCGAGACCGGCAGCGCCGTCCAGCGGATGGACGCCGGCACCGCCGAGGTCACCCGCGGCGTCGAGAAGGCCGGCGCCGCCGGCGAGTCGCTCGGCCAGATCGTTTCCTCCGCCAAGGAGGTCTCGGCGATGATCCAATCCATCGCCGCCGCCGCCGAGGAGCAGTCCGCCGCGTCGGAAGAGGTCGCCCGCAGCGTCGAGACCATCTCGACCCTCAGCCAGACCACCGCCGAGGGCGGCCAGCAGGCCGCCGCCGCCGCCGACACCCTCTCGGGCCGAGCCCGCGAGCTCCGCGGCCTCTGCGACCGCTTCACGCTGTAGCACCGACCACACCCACGAAACACCCAAGCCCGCGGATGATCTCCGATCCTCCGCGGGCTTTCTTACTTGCGCCGCTGCCGCTACCCTGCCGCCGATGGCCAAGAAATCCAACACCCCCGCCGTCCCCGACGGCCCCATGAACGTCCTGATCCTCGGCGCCGGCGGACGCGAGCACGCCTTGGGCTGGAAGCTCAAGCAGTCCAAACGCTGCAAAAAACTCTACTTCGCCCCCGGCAACGGCGGCACCGCCCAACTCGGCACCAACGTCGACCTCAAGATCGAACCCGTCGACACCAAAAACGTCGACGCCATCGACTACTTCTGCCGCCACCACGACATCGGCCTCGTCGTCATCGGCCCCGAAGACCCCCTCTGCGGCGGACTCGCCGACCGCCTCGCCGCCCCCGGAAGATTCATCTTCGGCCCCACCCAAGACGCCGCCCGCCTCGAGGGCGACAAGGCCTTCGCCAAAGACCTCATGAAGGCCGCGTCGATCCCCACCGCCGACGCTAAGACCTTCACGAACTTCGAGGCCGCCAAGGCCTACGTCGAGGCCCGCGAGACCCCCGTCGTCGTCAAGGCCGCCGGCCTCGCCAAGGGCAAGGGCGCCATCGTTTGCTCGACCAACGAAGACGCCGTCGCCGCCCTCAAACGCTGCTTCATCGACCGCGAGTTCGGCGACCAGGGCAACACCGTCGTCGTCGAAGAGCGCCTCGTCGGCCAGGAGGTCTCCATCCTCGCCCTCGTCGACGGCCGCAACCTCTTCCTCCTCGACCCGTCCCAGGACC
>JBCBSA010000161.1:0-6451 GCA_039819425.1 Planctomycetota bacterium | reverse complement strand
ACCCGATCGATCGTGTCGCGGTAGTTGTCCTGCGCCCGCAGCGCCCGCGAATCGATCGCCCCGTAGATCGGCTTGTCGCTGAACGACCGGACGATCGCGGCTCCGGTCTCGGCTTCGCTCACCGTCAGCCCGAACTCGTCGGGTTCGTCGAACAGGTACCAGCCCGCCAACGCGGGGTGGTCGGCGAACCGCTCGACGTAAGACCGCACCGGGTCGAAGTTGCTGTCGCGGACGTTCAGCCACCCCACGTCGAGGATGACCTTCACCCCCGCCGCCTGCGCCGCGTCGAGGTACGCCTGCGCCGAGTCCGGGTCGCTGAAAGAGTTGTAGGCCAACGCCTGGCCCACCCCGTCCCCCGCGATCACGCCGGGGAACGACTGGCTGTTCGTCGTGCTCGCGTACCAGGTCAACGGCGAGTCCGCGCGGGCCCCGCCGCTCCACGGCCCCGCCACCGAGGCCAAGACTATCAGCAAGGCCATCGGCCCCACCGCCCCCCGGCCGCGACGGGTCGTCGGCCGCGGCACCGATCTTCCGCCAACACAAGAATCGCGGATTGGGTCATTCATCATGGGGTCCCGCATGGTCGCAACTACAGACGAGACCGGCTCTCCCCCCGGAACGCTGAGCGCCGGTGCGGCAGGAAGGGGAGGTTCACGTCAATGCGCCGCCGGCCCGGTCGGGCCGGCGGCGCAGGAGGAATGTCCGGGAGTCAGTTCGACCGGCGACGCAGAGCCACCAGGCCCGCTCCCGCCACCAGCAAGGCCATCGACCCGGGCTCGGGCACGGCGGTGATGTTGTCCAGGAAGAAGGTCTGGCCCGAGGAGGAGGTGCCGTCGCCGTTGGCGCTGTTCGGCCGAACGATGAAGGAATCCAGCCCGGTGCTGTCGAATCCCGAAACAAAAGCAACATCCGCCGCGATTGAGACGTCGTCTAGAAAGACGTCGAAATTATTCGCGTCCAGATCGAGCACGAGCGTGATGCTGTGGGCGGTTTCCACGGACCACGTTCCGGTCGTGTCGACAAAAGGGCCGAACGCGGACCGGGCATCGATGGTGCCGCCGCCGGCGCCGGTGGACTCGATCCGAACACCCGCCACGATATCGCCGGCGTTGACCGCGCTGTTGGCCTGGGTACCGACGAAACCGATGCCGAGCGAAACGTCGGTGGCCCCGTCTCCAATGTCCGTGGCGAAATCGAACTCGACGGTCACTGTGCCGGCGTCCGCGAAGGTCGCCTCCGAGCTGGTCAGGAAGAAAGTGCCGGGACCGTTCTGGATCTCAGCTACTTGGTTGCCGGTACCGGTGCCGTCATCGATGACATTGATTGCGGGGCTGCCCGGGTTGATGGCACCAAACTCCCAAGGCGTACTGCCGGTAACGAGGAAGGCGTTTTCGGCGAAACCCTCGAAATCGTCGATCACGCCCGCCGAGGCCGGGCTAACCAATGCTGCACAGAGCAGCCCTCCAAACCAATGCATCCGAGTCTTCATGATCAATTTCTCCTTTCGATGAAATATCCAGTGGGTGCCCCATCGTTCGGGGCCGGGGTGTGGGTCGAAACGATGATGCTCGGCGGAACACCCGCCGGCCGTACAATTCGGTTTTTCAATTCTCGATAATGAAGTTCAGAAAGTCTTCGTACCGGTTAAACGCTGTGCCATCGAGGATCGCGGTGACGGACGTCTGGGTTACGGTTTCCACGGCTTCGAACGCTTCGGCGATGTTCGCCGTGCTGGCGCTGCCGTCCGATCTTGACACGTTGAAGACTTCGGTGGCGATGTGGGCCATACGGTCGGACCGGGACGCGAAGTCCAGGTTCATCACGTCGTTGATGATGAAGTCGTCGATCCTTTCGTAGACGCGCCTGGTCCCGCCGGGGGGGTTGAATCCGGGCGGTCGGGTGCCGTCGAGTTCGCTCACCCTTGGGTTGTGGTGGTAAGTCGTAAAGATGGTGGGGTTCGCCGATGACCTCGACTGGGACGGCCAGCCGTTGCTGGACTGGTTCTCAAACGTGAACCGCTCGAACTCGATCGAAGGGCAGTAGAAGCCTTCGGGCTGAACGAAGTAACCCTGCTCGAACAGCTGCCCCAGGTTGTGAAACGAATCTTGCGGATCAGGCCCCCCCGGCCCGTCGATGATCGCTGCGATTTGGGTGTTTTGCGTCGTCACTAGTAGTTGCGAGTTTTGCGAACGGACTTCCGCGCTGCCACTGAACCGTGCCACGATGCTGTTGGTGGGGAGGAAGCTTTTGTTGTCCGTGGTGTAGGCCCCGAGGGCGATGCCCTGCTGGCGGAGGTTGGAGGCGCAGGCCGTGAGGCGTGCCTGTTCTCGGGCGTTGGAAAGCACGGGCAACAAGATCCCGACCAGCAGCGCGATGATCGAGATAACCACGAGGAGTTCGATCAGAGTGAAGGCGGTTTGGCGTTGACGCATGGGGGGTCTCGGGGGGATCAAAAATCAGTCGGCGGACCGACGGGCCCCGCAGGAGTCGCCGACGACTAAGCGGGGGGCGACGGTGATGCGGCGGGGGGTGCGGGGCTGGTCGGGGGGCAGGTCGATCTGTTCGAGCAATTGGTTGATCGCGTGGCGGGCGATAATGCGTTCGCGGCGGTCGACGCTGGTGAGGCGGATGTCGGAGGCCCAGCCGTCGGGGTCGCGCTGGCAGCCGACGATGGCGACGTCCTCGGGGATGCGGTGGCCGCGCCGACGCAGCTCGCCCATGAGCCACAGCGCGGCGGTGTCGTTGGTGGTGACGACGGCGTCGGCGCCGGCGGCGAGGACCTTGTCGGCGATGTCGCGGGCAAAACGCGGGCGGTTGTTCAACGAGGTCTCGCCCATCACGATTTGCCGGGGCTCGAGCTCGCGGCCGTGGGCTTGGTGGGCGTCGCGGAAGCCCCCGTCCCAGTCCCGGACGCGGAACTGCGAGGCGTCGCCGTAGCGCCGGACCATGACGACCCGGCGTCGGCCCAGCTTCAGGAGGTGGTCGGCGGCGAGGTACGAGAGCCTGCGGAAGTCGGTCGAGACGAAGGTGTCGCCGGCGTCGACCATGGGGGCGGGGGTGAAGACGCGGTTGGGGAAGCGGCGGAAGAGCTGGGTGATCCGCAGGCCGAACTCGGGGTAGTTGTGGGCCATGCAGATCACGCCCTCGACTTCCCGGCCGTAGAAGTCGTCGGCGAACTCGGCGATCTTGTCGTAGCTGTTGTGGACGTACCCGACCAGGAGCCGGTAGCCGCGGGCGGTGCAGACCCGGTCGATGGTCTGCAGGCGTCGGTTGGCCGAGGCCCCGGCGGCGACATCGATGACGGCCCCGATGACGCGGGTGCGCTTGCCGGCGAGGGTCTGGGCGGCGAGGTTGGGCCGGAAATCCAGCTTCTGGGCCAGGCGGCGGACCCGCTCGGCGGTGGACGCGCTGACGCGGGTGTTGGCGCCGCCGGTGCCCAGCAGCACTTTGGACACGGTGGCTCGCGACACGTTGGCGGCCTGGGCGATATCGGTGATGCGCACCCGCTTGAGCCGGTGTTCGGCAACGTTGCCCAGGTTGTTGACGGTCTGGCTCATGACAAGCGCCGTGTTTTTAAGCCTCTAAGACGAAAGAAATTACGCCTTATATGAATCGAACGCGAAGGGTGGTGAAGCAGGCTCTGAGCGATTGACTTCGCGTACAATCATTATCTTCTGATTTCACGGGAAGTCAATAGGTTTTTCCCAGATAGACAAGAATATTTTGGGCAGCGGATGACGGGGTTGATTCAGGCCGGGGCTCAGACGACCGGCCGCGACAGATCGGTCCCGGATCACGGTGCGCGGCGATTCGCCGACGGAAGCGTCGACGGCTCGGCGAGGCGGATCGGGGCGTGGAACGGCCGGAGGTGGAAACGGGTCCGCGGCTGGGCGGGGAACATCGAGAGCTCGGGGCCCGCCGACCCGTCGGGGCGGCGGGGCGTGTGGTGGCCGTAGTTGTAGCGGGCGGCGAGCATGGACAGGGGCGTCTGCGGCGTGAGGTCCGGGTCGATCGCCCGCAACGCCGACCAGGGAAGCGTCAGCACGGCGGTCCATCCGGCGTCGCGGTCGGTGTGGTCGTTGAGCGTGCCGCGGGTTTCGACGCGGACGGAGAACGGCGGGCTTTCGATCGGTTGGGGCAGCCCGGGGCGTAGCCAGAGGGTGGCGGTCCGCAGGCCCGCGGCGCTGGCGTGCAACTCGAGATACCAGCCGCCCGCCAGGACATGCCCCCCCGGTGTCTTGCGGGGCGGGGGGCCGATGAACCATTCGGCGATATCGGATTTCTTGAACAGCTCGTCTCCGTCGGCGACTCCGGTGCAGACCAGGTCGTGGTCGGTGAAGTCGAAGCGGAGGTAGAGCGCCTGCGCGTCGTAGGCGAAGCGGACGTCGCCGGGCTCGCGGGGCGTGAGGCCCGCGGCGGTCTGGGCCCGGTCGAGGGCCATCGCGTGAGCGGGCACCCGGTGCCAGCGCGGGTCGTCGGGGTTCTGGGCAGCGGCGAGGTAATCCGCGGTGAGCGTGGGCCCTGCGGCGCCGGGCTTGTCGGGTGGGTCGGCGGTTTGGGCCGACGGCGCCGCGTGGCAGCCAACCAGCAGGCCCGAACCCGCGAGGGCCAACGCGGGTGCACGTCGGTGGCGGGCGGGCCGTGTCAAGCGTCGCTCCGTTGGGGCTCGTCCTCGGTCTTGTGCCCGAGGTGTTCGTCGACCGAGCCGTCGTCGCTGGCGTCGCGGTCCAGGCGGCGGAGGATGCGGAACAAGTCGCGGAGGTCGATGATGCCGCCGATGAGGAACCACACGGTCGCCGCCACCCCGATCACGCCCGAGAGCACGATCTTGAAGAGCCACCAGTTGGCCCAGGCCTCGTCGGTCTGCATGAGACCGAAGCCGAGGTTCGCGACGGTCAGGACGACGAAGCCGCCGAAGAACAGTAAAAACAAGGCGTATTTACCCGCGAAGATCCACTTGTCGCCGGCGGTGAACTCGGGGGTCACGCCCAGCTTGCGTTGCCAGTAGGGGACGGCGCGGCTGGCCGGCGGGGGGGTGTCGCTGGGCTCGTCGTCCTTGAGCGCGGGAGCGTATTCGCCGCGGTTGAACAGCTTGTCGGTGTTGAGCTCGGGGTCGGGCGAGAGCAGCGACACGACCACGTAACCGGTCACCGCCGACATCGACGCGATGAACGCCATGTGGACGCCGTTGAGCCAGAACCGCTCGGGCAGGCCCGCGATCCACCCGACCTCGGGGTACCGGGACTGCAGCCACGGCACGAGGTTCGGCCACAGCAGGTTGTTGAGCACCACGCCGAAGACCGCCAGCGCCGAGCCGGTGATCATCGCGGCCCAGGCGCCCGAGGCGGTGCCGCGTTTCCAGTACAGCCCGCCGATGAGCACCGCGCCGGCCCCGCCCGTGAACACCGCGCCGGTGATCTGGAAGTACATCAGGATGTATTCCTCCAGCGGGAACAGCATCGAAAACGTCCACGCGAACACCGCCACGCCGATCACCGAGCCCCGCAGCACGAGCAGGTGCCGCTCGGGCGACCACGGCTTTCGCCCCTTGAGCTGGCGGGCCGGCATCGCCACGTCCTGCACGAAGATCGACCCCCAGCTATGTAGATACGTCGAGTCCGTCGTCAGCGTCGCCATGATCATCACCGCCGCCATCAGCCCCAGCACGCCCACCGGCAGCATCTCCGGCAGGGCCACCGTCGTCTGCATCTGCTTGGCGATCTGGTCGCTCTCGATCGTGTCCAGGACCCCGCGGGCGGACTCGGCCTGGGCGGCGTACTCCGGCGCGTTGAACAGGATGTACGCGCAGATCGCCGCCAGCGGCACGATCAGCCACTGCACCAGCGTCCGGAACTGCGCGATCACCACCGCCATCTTCGCTTCGTGCGGGTTCTTCGCCGCGCTGTTGTAGCCCTGGCTGCCCTGCCAGACCATGTAGTTGTAGACCCGCAGCACCGCCAGCGTCAGGAAGAACAGCGGGTTGAAGCTCGGCAGCTTGCCCTGGTCGAACGGGTTGAGCTTGCTCTCGCCCGCCGGCGCTTCGCTGAGCGTGCCCACGATCGTCGACCACGGAAACAGCCACAGCAGCACGCACAACAGAACCACGAACGCGAACCCCAGGAACTGGCCCTGCACCCAGTCGCTGACCATTACCGCGATCTGCCCGCCGTTGAGCGTGATGAACAACGCCGACCCCAGCAGCAACGCCATCACCACGCCCATCGTCAGGTTCAGCTCGAGCGCCGTGCCCGGCATCGTCCACTTGTAGACCGGCAGGCCCAGCAGGTAGATGAAGAACCGGGCGGTCACCGCCGGGAAGATGCCGTAGTTGAAGATCCCGCTGAGCCAGCACAGCAGCCCCGCAAACAGACGGAAGCGCCGGCTGTACCGCCGCTCCAAAAACTGCGCCAGCGTCATCACCCGCGTCTGCCGGTAGCGGTAGATCACCCAG
>JBCBSA010000160.1:0-6453 GCA_039819425.1 Planctomycetota bacterium | reverse complement strand
GGTACACCTACGTCTCCCTCGATCTCGAGGGTTTCCGCAGCGGCAGCGGCAACGTGCCGCTGACGGTGGGGGGCGGGTGAATCGGGTCGCAGCCAGTGGGCGTTGGGCCGTAGAGTAAAACCACTCGACCCGACACAACGCCGTCGCTTGCGTCTTCCCCACTGCCCAAACCATTGAACCGTCCCTTCGCTTGCGCTACGATCCCAAGACCTATGAAAAGTAAGTGCGACCAGTGCAACCGGCCCGCGACCCACCACTCGGTGGAGATCATCAACGGCCAAAAGATCGAGAAACACCTCTGTGACGCCTGCGCCGCCGAGGAGGGCCTGTCCGTGCCTTCGGCCCACACGCCGATCAACGAGCTCTTGACGAACTTCGTGAAGCTGCACTCCGGCGCAGCTGAGGAGGCCGAGGCCAAGGGCGGCGAAAACCCCGAAGCCCTGGCGTGCGAGACCTGCGGCCAGACCTTCGCCGACTTCCGCGAGCACAGCCTCCTGGGCTGCCCCCAGTGCTACCGGGCGTTCGAGGACAAGCTGGGCCGGCTGATGGAGCGGGCCCACGAGGGCGGCACCCACCACGTCGGCAAGGTGCCCCGCCGCGCCGGCGTCGGCGAGCAGCGGCAGATGGCCATGCAACGCCTCCGCCGCCAACTCGACGACGCGGTTTCTGCCGAAGACTACGAAGCCGCCGCCCGCCTCCGCGACGACCTCAAGCAACTCGAAACCGACGACTAACCCCCCGGAAGTTTCCGCGGCGGGGCGCAAAGCCAGCCAGCAACGCGTTCGACCTACGGCCCACCCCATGACCCTACGCAACATCACCGAGCACGCCGGGGAATGGCTGCGCGGCGCGGGTCCGCAGTCCGACGTCGTGATCTCCAGCCGCATCCGCTTGGCCCGCAACCTCGCGGGCTTCCCCTTCGTCGGCCACGCCAACCGTCGGCAGCGCTACGAGATCCTCGACGCCTGTCGCAGCCACATCACCAACAAACGCCTGGGCGACCCCATCCTCTGGGTCCAGCTCGGCGACGCCACCCCCACCGACCGCCAGCTCCTCGTCGAACGCCACCTCATCTCCCGCCAGCACGGCAGCTCCAAGAACGACGTCCCCCGCGGCGTCGCCATCGGCGGCGACGAGACCTTCGCCATCATGGTCAACGAGGAGGACCACCTCCGCATCCAGGTCCTCCGCTCGGGCATGCAGCTCACCGAGGCCTTCGACCAGATCAACCGCATCGACGACGTCCTCGAAGAAAAGCTCGAGTTCGCCTACGCCCGCCGCTTCGGCTACCTCACCGCCTGCCCCACCAACGTCGGCACCGGCATCCGCGTCAGCGTCATGATGCACCTGCCCGCCCTCAAGCTCACCGGCGAGATCGACAAGGTCAAACGCGCCGCCCGCGACATGCACCTCGCCGTCCGCGGCCTCTTCGGCGAGGGCTCCGACGCCCAGGGCGACCTCTTCCAGGTCTCCAACCAGACCACCCTCGGCAAGTCCGAACAGGAGATCCTCGCCGACTTCGAGCAGACCGTCGTCCCCCAGATCATCGCCTACGAACAGCAGGCCCGCCAAGCCCTGCTGCGCCAGCGCGAAGAACAGCTCGACGACAAGATCTGGCGAGCGTGGGCCGTCCTCAACAACGCCCGGGTCATCGGCACCGAAGAGGTCCTCCAACTCCTCAGCCACGTGCGCCTGGGCGTCAACCTCGGCCGCCTCGACACCGTCGACATCCGCACGATCAACGAGTTGTTTCTGCTCACCCAGCCGGCCCACCTCCAACGCATCACCGGCGCCGAGATGGACCCCGCCACGCGTCGCATCGCGCGTGCCCGCATGATTCGGCAGAGACTCGCGGCACCGCGTTAGCCGGGACGCCTAACCCGCCATCAACCCGACCAACAGCACCGCTGCCACCACGAGAAACAAGCCGGCGACGATCGCCAGTGCTAACCACCCCGGCGGACCTCCTCGGGTACCCTTCTGCGAGTCGCTGATATCCGGTTGATCCGTGTCGATCTGCGAGAGAGGCGGACTGCTCATTTCAGATTACCGTGAAACCAAGCGGTCGTGAACTAAGCCGCGATCAGGGCGAGCACGAACAGCACCGAGGCCGCGCCAAGAAACATCCCCGCGACGACACCGAGCGCAAGCCAGCCGGGCGGGCCACCTTTGGACCCATCGCGTCCGTCGTGAATTTCCAGGGTATCGATTTCGAGTTGTAAGGGGCTTTTCTCAGACATACTAAAGCCTAGGGTTCATCGCGCCGTTTTTCCTTGTTTTTTGAGGATTTTCAGGGCGGCGTGCTGAGGTTTGGCCAGCGGCAGGTCGGCGAGGTCGTTCGGCCGACGCCACACCCCCGCCCCGGGCCGTAGTCGTCCGCCGCTTACCTCGCATTGAAAAAGCCGGAAACGGATAGATCGGTGGGTGGTTTGGTGGGCGAACTCATCCACGAATGCCGCTTCGCGGATTGTCAGGTTGAGGCGGGACCGCGCGTAATCTTCGGGTGGGGTTGACGACTCGTTTTCGATCGTCGGCAACTGCCACATGTTTGACCACAAGCCCTCGGGGGGGCGCTGCTCGAACAGGAGCTTGTGGCCGCGTCGGATCGCCAGCACCGTGTGCGTCACCGCGATCGGCTTCTTCTTCGGCGTTTTCACCGGCAGCCGATCGGCTTGACCTTGCTTGTGCGCCGCGCACGAATCGCGGAGCGGGCAATACAGACACCTGGCCGACTTGGGCGTACACACGAGCGCCCCCAATTCCATGACGCCCTGGTTGAAGTCGCGGGGGCTGCCCGAGTCCCGGACGAGGTTGTCGGCGAGTTGCCAGAGTTGTTTCTGGCCGACCGGCCGATCGACCGCGTCTTCGATGCCGAAGTAGCGGGCGAAGACGCGGGCCACGTTGCCGTCGACGATCGGGGCCGGCGTGTCGTAGGCCACCGACGCGACCGCCCCGGCCGTGTATCGGCCGACCCCCGGAAGTTGGAGCAACTGTTCGGCCGTGTGCGGGACCTCGCCGCCGTGGTCGTTCACGATCGCCTTCGCCGCGGCGTGGAGGTTACGGGCCCGGCGGTAGTAACCCAGGCCCTGCCACAGCGTGAGCACCCGCTGCTCGTCGGCGTCGGCCAGGTCGTGCACCGTCGGGAACGCCGCGACGAACCGCTCGAAGTACGGCACCACCGTGGCGATCTGCGTCTGTTGCGCCATCGCCTCGCTGACCAGGACGTGGTACGGATTGGGCGGGACCTCCCAACCACGGTCATCGCCGGTCCCGGGCTTCAGGCGGCGGGGGCGAAACGGGAGTTTGCGCTGATTTTGTCGATACCAATCCAGCAACGCCGCCGTGGGAAACCCTTCGGCTCGGCTTTTCACTTTCACGGCGACTTCTGGGGGCGACATCGTCTCGATCCTACGGCGAATCTCATGGCCGAGCCCGGCCCGTGCCGATCTAGATCGGGGCCGATAACCTCGCTACGATTGACGTTCCGCTTCATAACACCGCCCCCTCGCCCGGAGCCCACGGATGGTTTCCCAACGCCGAACCCTGCAACCCAACCGCGACTCGGTCACCCACAAGTTCCAGATCATGGGCCACGAGGGCTACCTGACCATCGGCCTGTTCGAGGACGGCACGCCCGGCGAACTCTTTGTCAAGATGGCGAAGGAGGGCTCGACCCTATCGGGCCTGATGCAGGCGTTCTGCCGGGCGTTTTCGCTGGCGCTCCAGTACGGCCTGCCGTTGGACGAAGCCGTCCGCCGGTTCAAAGACATGCGGTTCGAGCCCATGGGCGCCACCGGTAACCCCGACGTGCCCGAAGCCAAGAGCATCATCGACTACGTCGCCCGCTACCTCGAGATCGAGTTCTGCGAGACCGGCGATCGAGCCGTCCTGAGTCGCTGATAAACCAAGCGTGAACGCCGGTCCAAATTCTTCAGCGAACGGCTATCATGCACATATGTGCGGAATCGCCGGCGTCGTCGCTCAGACCCCCGTCAACCAACGCCTCTACGACGCCCTCACCGTCCTCCAGCACCGCGGCCAGGACGCCGCCGGTATCGCCACCGACGACGGCGGCCACCTCAACCTCAAGAAAAACAACGGCCTAGTCCGTGACGTGATCCGGGCCAAGCACATGGAACGCCTCACCGGCACCATGGGCATCGCCCACTGCCGCTACCCCACCGCCGGCTGCGCCTCGTCCAGCGAAGCCCAACCCTTCTACGTCAACGCCCCCTACGGCATCAGCCTTGCTCACAACGGTAACCTCACCAACGCCGACCGCCTGATCAAAGAAGTCTTCGAGACCGACCTCCGCCACGTCAACACCACCAGCGACAGCGAGGTCCTGCTCAACGTCCTCGCCCACGAGCTGATGGTCATCGGCGACCCGGCCCCCACGCCCGACGGGGTCTTCGCCGCCGTCGCCGCCGTACACCGCCGCTGCCGCGGGGCCTACGCCGCCGTCGCCCTCATCAACGGCCACGGCGTCCTCGCCTTCCGCGACCCCCTGGGCATCCGCCCCCTCATCTTCGGCCAACGCCACACGCTCCAGGGCGTCGAGACCATGTTCGCCAGCGAGTCGGTCGCCCTCGACGCCCTCGGCTACGAGCCGGTCCGCGACGTGGCGCCCGGCGAAGCTGTTTACGTCACCCGCGACGGCACCGTCCACGAACGCCAGTGCGCCGAGTCGCCGACCCTCTCGCCCTGCATCTTCGAGCACGTCTACCTCGCCCGCCCCGACTCGTTCGTCGACGGCATTAGCGTCTACAAGGCCCGCCTCCGCATGGGCGAAAAGCTCGCCCAGAAGGTCGACCGCCTGATGCCCGACCACGACATCGATGTGGTCATGCCGATCCCCGACTCGGGCCGGACCTCGGCCCTGTCGATGGCGATGACGCTGGGCGTCAAGTATCGCGAAGGCTTTATCAAGAACCGCTACATCGGCCGCACCTTCATCATGCCCGGCCAGACCGAGCGGCGAAAGAGCGTCCGCAAGAAGCTCAACCCCATCGAGCTCGAGTTCCGCGGCAAGGTCGTCTGCCTCGTCGACGACTCGATCGTCCGCGGCACGACGTGCAGCCAGATCATCCAGATGGCCCGCACTGCGGGCGCGACCAAGGTCTACTACTGCTCCGCCGCGCCGCCGGTCCGCCACCCCAACGTCTACGGCATCGACATGCCCGCCGCTCACGAGCTCATCGCCCACGGCCGCAGCGTCGACGAGATCGCAGCCGCCATCGGCGCCGACTGGCTTGTCTACCAGGACCTCGACGACCTGATCGAGTGTGCCCGCGAAGGCAACCCCCACGTCGACCGCTTCGAGTGCTCCGTCTTCGACGGCCGATACCTCACCGGCGACATCGACGCCGGCTACCTCGACGGCCTTCAGGAAAGCCGCCGCGACGAGGCCAAGCAGCAGCGCGAGGCGGCGCGGGTCTGACCGCCCGGTGTATTACTCGCCGGTTTCCGCCCCAAACAACTCAATCAGCCGCATCAGGTCCGCGTCGACCTCTGCGTCAAGCTCAAACCGCCGGTCACCCATCGACCACCGCCCGTCGCCGCCGCGCACCAGTTCGAGGCGCGGCCCGTCGGTCGGGGTGAGTTGGATCACCCGCGTCGCCGGATCGCCCGCCGCGGGTGGGGGGGCATCGACCAACCGCCTGGCCCGCAGCCCGCTCAGCGTGTTGAACAACGACGCCGCGTCCGCCTGCGACCCCAGCCGTTGGCCGTCGGCGTCGACGTACGCCCCGTCGGCGTTCCGCCGCACCTCGCCCGATGCCGACCCGTTCTCGATCCGCACCGACACGACGCGGTCCGGCGCGACCGATACCAATCCCACCGGCCGATACTCCCCGGCGAACAACGCGGTCACGCCCGCCGGCAGGCGAAACACGCCGGTGAGGTCGGTGCGTTGGCCCAGCCCGGTGTCGACGTTCACGAGGTACGCCGGGCGGTCCGGCCCCAGCGACAGCCGGGCCACCGGACCTCGCGGCAACTCGGGCATCGCGGTCCACTCCCGGACCCGCGGACGCTGCACCCACCGCCACAGGTCGGCGAAATCGACTCCGCCCGGCCCGTCGCCCTCGGCCTCGCCCTCGCGTTGCCAGCCGTCGACCCCAACCGACTCCCGGAAGAACCGGAACACGTGGCCGTCGTCCCGCGTCAGCCGCAGCTCGGTCAGCCCGTCCACCGCCGGCAACGCCCGGCTACGCAGCGTCACCACCGGATCCAGCAGCGCAGCCAACGCCCCGGTCGGCACCAACGCCGCCACCGGCTCGTTCTCCCGCACCGCCAACAGCACGTCCTCCCGCCCGTCGCGGTCGGCGTACAGCCGGACCCGCTCCGCCCGCCCGCCGGTTAGCGCCAACTCAATCACGGCCAACGGCGCTTGCGCCTCCCGCGGCGCCCGCGTCCAGCCCACCGGCTCGGCCCGCGACAACGTCGTCAGCCACG
>JBCBSA010000159.1:0-6463 GCA_039819425.1 Planctomycetota bacterium | reverse complement strand
CATCCCCGGAAGTGCCCCCGCTCCCGGAAGCCCCCCTGCCTCCGCAGGTGCCTGCCGAGGCTCGGGCACTCCAGCGCTCGTGTGCCCCCCGGCGTGGGTACGCTCAGCCGTTTCCGTGCTCGCCGGGGGCACCGGGGGCACGACCCCAAACTTGTCCGCGTCCGATCCCATCACCCCGCAGTGTAAACCCCTCGCCGGCGGAACATCTCGGCCCCGGCTCGGACGCTCGGGCGGCCGGGCCGGGGCTTTGTGGGCGGCTGGCCTTGGGGCTATGCTCGAACTCATGAGATACGCGTTGATCATCGCCGGCGGATCGGGCACGCGGCTGTGGCCGATGTCCACCAAAGCCCTGCCGAAACAGCTGATCCCGTTCATCGAGGGCGACGACGGCCGGTCGCGGTCGCTGCTGCAGATCGCGATGGAGCGGCTGGAGGGCCTGCTGCCGCCGGAACAGATCTACGTCTGCGCCGGCGAGTCGACCAAGCAAGTCATGCTCGACAAGCTGCCCGGGCTGACGGAGGACCGGTTCATCAGCGAGCCCATGGGACGCGACACGCTCAACGCGGTGGGGCTGGGCTGCTCGGTGTTGGGCCACCGCGACCCCGAGGCGACGGTGGCGATCTTCACGGCCGACCACATCATCGAGCCGGTCGACGACCTGTTGCGCGTGGTGGAACGGGGGTTCGAGGCGGCGGAGGCGGGGCAGAAGACGCTGGTGACGTTCGGCATCGCGCCGACCCACGCGGCGACGGGTTACGGCTACCTGCAGCTCGGCGACGCCCACGGCGACCACGGGTTCGTGGTCGACCAGTTCAAGGAGAAGCCGGCCGCCGCGGTCGCGGACCGCTACTTCGCGGCGGGGCCGGAGAAGTACCTGTGGAACTCGGGGATGTTCGTGTGGCGGGCGTCGGCGGTGATGGCGGCGGTCGAAAAATTCTGCCCGGACAACTTCGCGAAGCTCGACGAGTTGGGCCGACGCTGGGGCGAGGCCGACCGGGACACGCGGCTGGCCGAGGTGTACCCGACGCTGGAGAAGGTCAGCGTGGACTACGCGGTGATGGAGCCGGCGTCGGCGGACGCGGGGTTCACGGTGGCGGCGGTGCCGATGCCGCTTTCGTGGCTCGATGTGGGCAGCTGGCCCAGCTTCGCCGACACGCTGGCGAAAGACGGCAAGGGCAACGCGGCGTCGGGGGCCAAGGCGGTCCACCTCGACAGCCGGAACATCCTGGCGGCGTCGGACGACCCGGACCACGTGGTGGCGACGCTGGGCTGCGACGACCTGATCGTGATCCGTACGGCGAAGGCGACGCTGGTCTGCCGGCAAGATCGCGCGGAGAAGATCAAAGAGTTGCATAAGTTGGTGGGCGATACGTTTGGTGGTGATTACTTGTAAGCCATCGATTCACGATCGCCTGCGCGGCGGGCGGTCAGGGCTCCGCCCCGACACCCCGAAGCCAACGAGGCAGCTTGATCCTTGCGTTACCTGGCCATCGATCTCGGCGAGAAGCGGACGGGGCTGGCGGTGGGGGACGACGGGTCGGGGATCGTGACGCCGTTGGAGGTGATCGTGACGGGGAGTGAGGCGGAGCGGATGCGTCGGCTGGAGCGGGCGGTGGCGGCCCAGGAGCCGGACGCGTTGGTGCTGGGGGTGCCGCTGAACATGGACGGGAGCGTGGGGCCGGCGGCGGCGCGGTCGGCGAAGCTGGCCGAAGAATTGACGCGGCGGACGGGTCGGCCGGTGTTCAAGATGGACGAGCGGCTGACCTCGGCGGCGGCCGACGCGCAGATGGCCCGGTCGGGGCTGACGCACGGCCAAAAGAAGGCGCGGCGGGACGCGCTGGCGGCGGCGGCGATCCTGCGGGACTTCCTGGCGACGCGCGGCGGGGCGGGGCCCGAGCCGCCCGCGGCGTCGAGCGGAAGGAGTTAGTTGAAGAGCAGGCCGTAGCCGATGAGCAGCAGGCCCGGACCGGCGACGGCGAGGGCGACCCAGCCGACGGTCTGCTTGATGTCGGCGGGCAGGCGGTCGAGCGGGCGGTTGACCGCAGCGCAGGCCCGGTGGGTGGCGTTGAGCGTGAACAGCGCGGGTTTGCGGAGGGTGTCGAGGTTGAGGGTGAGCGTCCAGCCGGGCTTTGGCGTGGAGGCCGGGGCGATGTCGCCGACGGGTGAGGGGGGCACGGGCGACGGTTCGTTGGGGGTCGCGGCGGCCGGGTCGGCGTCGTCGAACGCCTCGAAGCCGTCGTCTGCGGTGCCGTCGGCCGACGTCGCCGAGGCGTCTGCGGTCGGAGTGGGCGCTGCGTCGCCGTCGGCGACGTCGGGCGTGACGGCGCTCGCGGCGGGCGGCGCCAGCAACGCGTCCAGCGATTCGAAGTCGCCGTCGAACAGGTCGATCTCCGCGTCTTCGCCGCCGTCGGGCGTGTCTTGGGCGGGGGCTGGGGCTGGGGCTTGGGCTTCGGGTACGGGCGCGGCTTCGGGTTGGGCTTCGCCGGTGGGTTCGGGCTTGGGGTCTTCCAAGACGTCGGCGGCGGACTCGAAGTCGCCGTCGAGGCCGTCGTCTTCGTCCTCGTCTTCGGTATCGAGGGCTGGTGCCGGTGTCGCGGCTTCGGCGGACGTCGGCGGGGTGTCGTCGGCGGGCGTGTCGTCGAGCAGGGCTTCGACGGTTTCGAATTCGCCGGCGATCGTGTCGTCGGCCTGTTCGGCGAGCAGGCCGTCGATCTGCTCGATGGTGGGGGCCGACGCGTCGGGGGCCGGCGTGGCGGTGTCGGGCTCGGGCTCGGGGTTCGGCGCGGCGGGGTGGTTCTCGGCCGCTTCGTCGAGCAGGGCCTGGAGCTCGTTGGCGAGGCGGTCGCCGCCGTCCTCGGCCTCGGCGGCGGCTTCTTCGACCGCGGCCGCGGCGGTCTCGACGGCGTCGAGCGCCGCTTCGGCGTCGGCTTCGGCGGCTTCCGGGACTTGGGGGGCTTCCGGGGCTTCCGGGGGCGGCTCGCCGATCTTGTCCATCAACGAATCGAGTTGGGCGGCGAGGTCGTCGGCCGGTGGAGACTCGGCGTCGGGGGAGTCGGGCTCCTCGGGGGGGTCGGGAGCCTTGGCCATCAGCGCGTCCAACTGGGCGGCGAGGTCGTCGAGTTGGGCGGGCGAATCTTCGGGCATGGCGAAGCGGGGCGACGCGGGACCGGGCGGCCACGACGTGGGCGTGCGCCTCGGTGTTTATCGACACGCGGCGGGTTCGAGTTCATCGGCTCTGCGGGTTGTGCGGATCGGGCGAGGGGGTACAACAACACGCGATGCCCGCCCGGTTCCACTGCGAGAGCTTGCCCGACCCGGCGTTACCGGACCCGCGGTGTGAATTGTCTCCGGACGAGTCGCGCCACGCGCGGCGGGTGCTGCGGTTATCGGCGGGCGACACGGTCGAGCTGTTCGACGGGCGGGGCGGCGTGGCGTCGGCGACGCTGACCGGTTTCGGCAAGAGCGGGGCGGTCTGCCGGGTGGACGACGTGCGGCGGGTGCCGCGGCCGACGCCGCGGGTGACGGTGGCGTCGGCCGTGCCCAAGGGGCCGCGGGCCGAGGACATGGTGAACCAGCTGGGGCAGCTGGGGGTGGGGGGGTTCGTGCCGGTGGTGGGCGAGCGGAGCGTGGTCGAGCCGGGCGAGGGCAAGCGGGCGCGGTTCGAGCGGGCGGCGTTGGCGGCGACCAAGCAGTCGGGCCGGGCGTGGACGATGGCGGTGGGGTCGGCGGTGGGGCTGTCGGACTGGCTGCGCGAATCGGCGGGTGTCGAGGGGCCGCGGCTGATCCTGGACCCGGGCGGCGAGACGGGGCCGGCGGTGTTGGGCGGGGTGGCGACGGCGGCCGAAGTGGCCGTGCTGGTCGGGCCGGAGGGGGGGTGGGCCGACGGCGAGCTGGCGGCGGCGGAAGCGGCGGGTTACGTGCGGTGGCGGCTCGCCGAGCACGTGCTGCGGGTCGAGACGGCGGCGGTCGCGGCGGCGGCGGTCGTGGGGCAGGCGGTGGTGTCGGCGTAGCCGGGACATTTGCCCGCCCGCGGATTATCCTCCCCCGATGCCGCCGAACGATTCCTCCGCCCGTCCCGCGCCGCCGCCCGCCCCCGATCTCGAGGAGCGCGGCGGCGGGGGCCAGCGGTCCAACACGCGGCTGTTCATGCAGCTGCTGGCGTTCACCGGCGTGCGCGACACGCGGGGGCTCGTCGGGTACGTCCGCCAGCACGCCCGGACCGCGGCCGTGCTGTACGAAGACCTCAACGACCCCTTCGGCGTCGCGCTGCTGACGTTCTCGACCGACCCCGGCGACCTGCTCGGCCACACCCGGCCGCTCGTGCGCGACGGCCCGTTCGCCGACCTCACGCCCCGCCCCGAGCTCACGATGGTCGGCCGGTCGTACAGCCTCGGCTATGAACGCGACCTCGACGACACCCTCGTCGGCCGCCCGACGCGCCACGCCCTGGACCCCCAAACCCCGTGGGCGATCTGGTACCCGCTGCGCCGATCGGGCGCGTTCACCCGGCTGCCCGCGGAAGAACAGAAGACCATCCTGAAAGAGCACGGCACGATCGGGTTCGCCTTCGGCGGGGCCGGCCACGCCCACGACATCCGCCTGGCCTGCCACGGGCTCGACGCGGCCGACAACGACTTCGTGATCGGGCTGATGGGGCCGCAGCTCGCGCCGCTGTCGCAGCTGGTGCAGACGATGCGCGGCACGGTGCAGACGTCGACGTACCTCGAAAAGCTCGGGCCGTTCTTCGTGGGCAGGGGTGTGCTGTGGCACCCCGCGCCCGAGTGAAGCAAAGGTCATACGCGGCACATTTTGACCGCAGATTTTCGTGGATTAGCGCAGATCACATCCGGAGCGGGGGTTTTGATCTGTGTTAATCTGCGAAAATCTGCGGCTAATGCCTTGGCCGTCAATTCATCGACTCGGAGTTTAGGACCATGCCTTTGGATAAACGCCACGCCGCCGTGAAGGCCACCCTCGCCGCGATCGGTCAGGAACACGTCCTCAAGCATTACGACACCCTCGACGACACGCAGCGCAACGCGCTGCTCGCCGAGTGCGAGGGCATCGACTGGCCGGAGGTCGCCCGGCTGATCGAGTCGCACGTCAAACAGAAGCCGGCGTTCGCGCTCTCCGACGACATCCAGCCCGCTCCATGGTACCCGCACACACCGCCGCAAGACCTGCGGTCCAAGTACGACCGGGCGCGGACGCTGGGCGAGAAGCTCGTGGCCCAGGGCAAGGTCGCCGCGTTCACCGTGGCGGGCGGGCAGGGCACCCGCCTCGGCTGGGACGGCCCCAAGGGCACCTTCCCGGCCACGCCGATCCGCGGGGCGATGCTCTTCGCCTGCTTCGCCGAGTACCTGCACAAGGTCGCCCAGAAGTACGGCCACGCGGTGCCGTGGTACGTCATGACCAGCCCGATCAACGACGCGGCGACTCGGAAATGCTTCGAAGACAACGGCTACTTCGGCATGAAGCCTGATGAGGTGATGATCTTCCCGCAAGCGATGATGCCGGCGATCGACATGCAAACACACAAGGTGTTGCTGGAGTCGCCGTCGTCGTTGGCGTTGTCGCCCAACGGCCACGGCGGTTCGCTCAAGGCGCTGTGGACGTCCGGCGCGATCGCCGACATGAAAAAGCGTGGGGTCGAGCAGATCAGCTACACCCAGGTCGACAACCCCACCGTCCGCATGATCGACCCGCTGTTCCTCGGGCTCCACGCCCTCGACGAGGCGCAGATGTCCAGCAAGATGCTGCCCAAGGTCCACGCCAAGGAGAAGCTCGGCAACTTCTGCCTCGCCGACGACAAGATGACGGTCATCGAGTACTCCAACCTGCCCGACGAACTCGCGGTGCAGACGACCGACGGAGGCGAACTGCGGTTCCGGGCGGGGTCGATCGCGCTGCACGCGATCCGGGTCGATTTTGTCGAGTCGATCAACACGGCCCCGGAAGGGTTTAGCTTGCCGTTCAACCGGGCCGAGAAGAAGGTGGCCTTCTGGGACGAAGCCCGCGGCGAAACCCAACTTCCGGGGGAAGCGAACGCGGTGAAACTGGAGACGTTTGTCTTCGATGCGCTGCCGATGTGTGAGGACTCGATCATCTACGAGACCGACCGCGTCGACGAGTTCGCTCCGATCAAGAACGCCGACACGCCGGAGGCAGAGGCCGACGCCGCGGACAGCCCCGCGTCGAGCAAGAAGCTGCAGACCGAGCGGGCCGCACGCTGGCTGGAGGCCAACGGTGTTGCGGTCGCCCGCAAGCCCGACGGCGAGGTCGACGCGGTGATCGAGATCAAGCAGACCACGGCGATCTATCCCGCCGATCTGGCCGAAGTCGAGCTGCCCGCCGAAGTGAAGCCCGGCGACGAGTTGCTGCTGTAAAACAGGTAGGGCCGGATGAATCCGGCCGCGGCGGTGACGGACGAACCGGCGGGATAGATCGCCGTGGTCTGCTTGAT
>JBCBSA010000158.1:0-6552 GCA_039819425.1 Planctomycetota bacterium | reverse complement strand
CGTGGCGGGCCGCCGTCACCGGAACGATCTGGCGGAGGGGGTGCGGGTCAGGAAGACTCGCCTTCGCGGGCTTCGAGGATCTTCTTCCGCAGATCCTGGGCGATGTTCTTAACGTCCTGCATCTCTTTGCGGACACGGGTGCCGGCCGCGCGGTTGCCGCCGGCGGCCTTCTTGACGTCTTCTTCGATCGAGACGATGAGGGCCTTGAGCGATTCGTAGGTGTCGAGCATGCGGGTCTCCTTCGGGTTAGTCGGGGCCGGGAATAGCTGGTGAGCCTACACAACGCCGCAAAACCCGGCAAACGCGGGCTCCGGCGGGTCGACGCGGCTCCCCCCCCCGGGACACCCCCGGAATACCCCAGGAAGAGTCAGCCGTCCTTCGACTGGATCACGCCCCGCAGCGCCCGGAACTTCGGCGAGTCGGCGTCGCCCAGCAGCTCGAACAGCACCGACTCCACCGTCGTCGGCAAGACCCCGGCCTGAATCATCCGGTCCACCGCCGCCTTCTTGTCGACCGGCCGCCGCGAACTCGTCGCGTCTTCACACAGGGCCACGGTCAGGCCCCGCTCCAACAGGTCCAAGCACGTCTGCAGCACGCACACGTGCGTCTCGATCCCCGCGACCACGACGCTGCGGGCCTCGAACTTCTCCAACAGCCGCGTCACCGGCTCGGCACACGCCGAGAACCGCGTCTTCTCCGACACGCTCACCGCGCCCTGCAGCAGGTCGGCGATGTCCTTCACCGTCTTGCCCAACCCGCGGGGGTACTGCTCGGTGACCAGCACCGGCACGTCCAGCACCGCCGCCCCCTCGATCAGCCGGGCCGTCCGCCGCCGGACCGTCGTCTTTTCGTGCATGACCGGCAGCAGCTTGTCCTGCAGATCGATCAGCAGCACGACCGAACGCTCGGGGTCCAGCCGGCCGGGGTTGTGGTGTGGCATGCCTAAACCTCTTGGTGTTCCATTTCGGCGGGGTCGGCCCGCTAGCCCCGGGCTCCGCCCGGGGGCCGAGCGACTTGTGATTCGCCCCCGGGCAGAGCCCGGGGCTAACGGGAAGCGACCCCGTCTTCGGCGGACACGATCGCATCGACCAACGGCTCGACGCCCGCCGCCTCGGCCTCGACCGTAACGGGCAGGCCCAGCTCGCGCATTGTCGCCGAGGTCAGCGGCCCGATCGAGGCGGTCTGGACGCCGTCGAGGAGGCCGCGGTCGCCACCGAGCAGTTCGACGAGGTTCCGCACGGTGGACGAGCTGGTGAAGGTCACCCAGTCGATGCCCTCACGCAGGGCGTCGAGCGTTTCGGGGGCCAGCGCCTCGGGCCGGCGGGTCCGGTACGCCACGACCTCGTCGACCTCGGCCCCGGCGTCACGCAGGGTCTCGGGCAACGCCGGGCGGGCGATGTCGGCCCGAAGTAACAGGCACCTTTGCCCCGTGATCGGCCGGTCTTCGACCAACTGCTTGGCCATCGAAGACCCGGAGAACTCGCGCGGGACGAAGTCGGGCCGCAGCCGCAGCCGGTCCCATAGCGCGTCCGCCGTCGCGTCGCCGACCACGGCGGTCTGCACCCGCCCAAGCTGTCGAACGTCCCGGCCGATCGCGGCGAGCCGGTCGGCGAGCGTGTCCACGGCGTTCACGCTGGTGAGGATCAGCCAGCCGTAGGTGTCGATGCACTCCACGCGGTCGTCGACCTCGACCCAGTCGTCGGGCGGTACGAGCTCGAGGGTCGGCGCTTCGACGACCTCGGCCCCGCGGTCTTCGAGGTGGCGGCGGAGGTCGGAGGCCTGCTGGCGGGTGCGGGTGACCAGGACGCGTCGGCCGAAGAGCGGCCGGGCGGTGAAGTAGTCGAGGCCCGGCTCGTCGATCGCGGCGACGGAACCGACCACGATGATCGCGGGGGAGGCGACGCCGGTGCGTTCGACCTCGGCCCGGATGGTGTCGAGCGTGCCGCGGGCGGTGCGCTGCCGGGGGAGGGTGCCCCACTGCACCACGGCGGCGGGGGTCGAGCGCGGCAGCCCGGCGTCGGCGAGGGCGTCGGCGATCTGCGACAGTCGGCCGACGCCCATGTAGAAGCAGGCCGTGCCGCCGCGGCCGATGAGCCCGGCGAGCCCGGGGTAGTCGACGGAGGTCTCGGACTTGGTCGGGTCTTCGTGGCCGGTGACGATGGTTACGGTCGAGGCGACCTTGCGGTGGGTCACGGGGATGCCCGCGGTCGCCGGCGCCGCCAACCCCGACGTGACGCCCGGAACGACTTCGCAGGGGACGCCGTGCTTCGTGACGAACGCGCACTCCTCGGCCCCCCTTCCGAACAGGTACGGGTCGCCGCCCTTGAGCCGGACGACCCGCTTGCCGGCCCGGGCCAGGTCGACCAGGAGTTGGTTGGTTTGGTCTTGCGTGAGCTTGTGGAAGTCGGCCCGCTTGCCGACGTCGATGCGCTGGGCGTCGTCGCGGGCCTCGGCGAGCAGCGCCGGGTTCGCCAGCGCGTCGAAGACCACCGCGTCGGCTTCTCGGAGCCGGGCGCGTCCGGTAACCGTGATCAGCCCGGGGTCGCCGGGCCCGGCACCGACGAGGCAAACGCTTCCCACACTCTTTTTTTCGTCTTCAGACACGCGGCGTAAACCTTAACGATTATCCGGCCGATGGTCGCGGTATCGCCCGCCAATCACTTCCTCCCTCTTCAAGGACTGACCGGGAGTTCCGCCATGACCGACCTGCATCTCCGCCTCGTCTCCGAAACCGACCGCACGCCCGACTCGTTCAAGTTCGAGCAGCGCCGCGAGCCACGGCACAAGCTCTACGCCCGGGTCACCGCGGTGGCCCACGCCGATGAAGTCGGCTCAGAAGACGGTGCCGCCGGGCAGATCTGCGCGATGGAACTGGTCGATCAGTCGAACTCGGGGCTGGGCGCGTGGTCCGTCGAGCCGGTCGCGGTCGGGTCGCGGGTGACGGTGTTCTTCCCCGCCCACGGCAACGAGCCGGGCTTCAACCAGGTCGGCCGGGTCGTCCGCTGCTCGCCGCACAACGGCGGCCACAGCATCGGCCTGCGGGTCGAGTCGCAGATGGCCGCGGCGTGATCCTCGGAAGTTTTTCAAATCCACGACGATTGATTCTTCCCGTTAACCCCGGGCTTTGCCCGGGGGGGACGGCAACTCGTGATTCGTCCCCGGGCAGAGCCCGGGGCTAACGGGGCGGGCAGGCGTCCGCCGCGGCGCTCAACCTCGCATAACTCGCCTCGAGCGCCTGGGGGATGACGCGGACGCCGCCGACGACGTCCATGAAGTTCGTGTCGCCGGCCCAGCGCGGGACGACGTGGAAATGCAGGTGCCCCGGCACGCCGGCCCCCGCGGCGCGGCCGAGGTTCGCCCCGACGTTGAACCCCTGCGGGTTGACCACGTCGGTGAGCAGGCGCACCGCCCAGTCGCACAGCTCCATCAAGCCGGCCCGCGTCGGGGCGTCGAGGTCGGTCAGGCCGGCGACGTGGACGAGGGGGGCGACGAGGAGGTGGCCGTTGGTGTACGGGTAGCGGTTGAGCAGGACCACGCCGTGGTCGTCGCGGCGCAGGACGAGGCGTTCGCGGCGCCGGTCGGGGGTGAGGTCGGGCTCGGCCGCGTCGCAGAGAAAGCAGCCGCTGCCCCCCTTCTCCTTGGGCTCCTGTCCCGGCGGGTTGTCGCCGCCGAGTTCTTCGAGGTAGTCCATCCGCCAAGGGGCCCAGAGGTTCGGCTTGCTCATGGGGGCAGCGTACCGCCGCCGGCCGGGGCCGTGAATCGCCGACGCCGTCCTTCCGCATTCCAGAGATCGGGGACCGGCGGCCGATAACTCTCGCGTCCCCCGCTCCCTCCGGAATGCTTGCCCCGTTATGGCTTCGCCCTGGTTGTTGTTGATCGCGGTCCTCGCCCCCGTCGCCGGGGGGTTGGCGACGCTGTGCCTGCCGCGGGGGTGGGTGACGCCGCGGGTGCTGCTCGCGGCGGCGGGGATGGCGGCGGCGTTTACGCTGGTCGCCGTTCACCTGAACCAGCACGGCGTCGCCGGTCATTCGCCGGCTGCGCACGCTCACGACGAGCTCCACGGCGAAGACCACGCCGAACATCACGAACCGATTCGACCCGCGAGCCTCGCCCCGGAAGCCCCGGAGGGCACGGCGGCGATCGCGTGGGTGCCGACGATCCACCTCGACCTGGCGTTCCTGGCCGACGGGCTCGGCGGGTTCTTCGCGCTGCTGGTGGCGGGGATCGGGGTGTTGATCGTGCTGTACGCCCGGGGGTACTTCGGCGGCCACGAGCAGGCCCAGAAAGACCTGTACCGGTTCTACCCCACGCTGGGGTTCTTCGCCTCGGCGATGCTGGGCGTGGTGCTGGCGGACTACACGCTGCTGACGCTGGTGTTCTGGGAGCTGACGTCGATCAGCAGCTTCCTGCTCATCGGCTGGGACCGCTACGACAAGCACGCGATCAAGCTGGCGAAGCAGGCGTTCTTCACGACCGGGCTCGGCGGGATGGGGCTGCTCGGGGGGATCGCGCTGTTCGGCTTCGAGACCGGGGTGTGGCGGTGGAGCGAGTTGCTTGCGGACCCGGGCGCGGTGGACTTCACTTCCGGGGGGGTGGTGGGGGCGTTCGTGTTGATGTTTATCGGGGCGGCGAGCAAGAGTGCGCAGTGGCCGCTGCACTACTGGTTGCCGGGGGCGATGGCGGCGCCGACGCCGGTGTCGGCGTACCTGCACTCGGCGACGATGGTCAAAGCCGGCGTGTTCCTGATCGGCCGGCTGTTCCCGGTGTTCGCCCCGGGGTTGGCGGTGGAGACTTCCGGGGGCGGGGTGCACTTCTGGCCGGGGGTGGTGACGTGGTTCGGAGCGGTGACGATGCTCTACGGCGGCGTCACGGCGGTGAACCAGCACGACCTCAAACGCATCTTCGCGTACACGACCGTGAGCCAGCTCGGGCTGCTCGTGGCGATGTACGGGTTGGGTGGGTTCGCGTTCACTTCCCACGGCCACGCCTACGCCGGGGCGATCGACCTGGACATCACACAGATCGCCAACCACGCGTTCTACAAAGCCCCGCTGTTCATCACGGCCGGGGCGATCGGGCACGTCGCGTCGCGGCGGCTGCCGGAGCTGTTCGGCGCGTTCCATAAACACAAGGCGATCTGCCTGACCATGCTCTTGGCGGGGTACGCGCTGGCGGCGGGGCCGGGGACGATCAGCTTCCAGGCCAAAGAGCTTTTCTTGTACGCGATCGTGCACGCGGCGAAGGACCACGCCTGGGTGTGGGTGATCGGGGCGATGACGGTCGTCACGGCGGCCTGCAACGTGGCGATCTTTGTGCGGTTGTTGACGACGTTGATGGGGTGGAGGGGCGGGCTGACCCCCGGAAACAGCAACGAGTCGCACGGACACGACGAGCATCACCACGAACACGGGTTCTGGACGGCGATGATCTGGCTGCCGGCGGTGCCGTTGGTGGCGGTGCAGTACGTCGGCGGGTTGGTCACGCCGCTGTGGAACGGGGTGTTCTCGCCGTTCGAGAAGTACGCGTTCTATTTCAAAGACGTACCCGCGCTGTGGGAGGTGAGCTTCACGACGCTGCCGCTGTATCTGTCGCTGCTGGCGATCGGCCTGGGCGTCGCCCTGGGCTTGAGCCGCATCTTCCGGGGGCGGCACACGGACGTGAACGACGCGGTGTACCCGGCGACGGAGCGGTCGGCCGTCGGGCTGGGTAAAGCCGTGTTTGTGGTGATGCAGCACGGGAACATCCGGGCGTACACGGCGGCGGTGCTGGTGACGCTGATCGGGACGTTCGCGGTGGTGGCGGCGACGGAGCCGGGGATGCGTGCGGCGGTGGGGCCGGCGATGGAGCGGGCGTTCGAGTTACCGGTGGGGGTGATTTTGGGGGGGATCATCTGCGTGGCGGCGTTGCTCTTGCCGGCGTCGGGGTCGCGGGTGGTGCGGGTGCTGCTCTTGGGGGCGTGCGGGTTCTCGGTGGTGGCGATGTACATCGTGTACCAGGCACCGGACCTGGTGCTGACGCAGGTGATGGTGGAGATCATTTCGGTGCTGTTGTTCGTGCTGGTGCTGCGGCTGCTGCCGGAGGACACGGGGTTCCGGATCCACCGCGGGTGGTGGTGGCGGGGCGCGGTGGGGATCGTGGCGGGGCTGGTGTTCGGGTGGATGACGCTGGTGGCGGCGGGGGCGGAACCGGCCGGCAAGCTCGGCGAGTGGTTTGTGCAGAACACGTATCACGGGGAGAAGCTGGCGGACGGGACCTACGGGCGCGGCGGGGGCGGGTTCAACGTGGTGAACGTGATCCTGGTGGACTTCCGCGGGTTCGACACGTTCGGTGAGGTCACGGTGCTGGCGTTGGCGGCGCTGGGGGTGTGGTCGATGCTGCCGGGGCGGCGGAAGGAGTTGGACGGGCGATGAGTTCGCTGCTCTTACGCACCGCGGTCAAGCTGATTTTTCCGTTGACGCTGCTGTTTGCGGCGTACACGGCGCTCAAGGGTCACAACGAGCCGGGGGGCGGGTTCGTCGGGGGCCTGCTCGCGGCGAGCGGGTTCGCGCTCCG
>JBCBSA010000157.1:0-6580 GCA_039819425.1 Planctomycetota bacterium | reverse complement strand
CCGCGCTCCCGCAGGAGCGTCCCGAGCCACTGGTTCAGGGCTTGACCGTCGACATCGCCTTCGATCTCGATCGCCACGGAGCCCACCTCGTCGTCATGCTCGTGCTGAGCCACCCAGGTGCGCTCGGCGATCGGCTCGACGCGTTGGCCGCTTCGCCCGTGCCCGACCTCGCGGTGCTGCGGGGAAACTTCGACCTCGATACGTTCGAGTGGAACAACGACCGGACCGCGCTGACGGTCACGATGCTGCCCAAGACCGACGAGATCGCCGAGGCGATCGAAGAGGTCGTCGTCGAGATCGACCCGGCGCTCGGGGCGCTGCGCGGCATGTCGCTGACCGACCTCGACGGTGAGACGACTTCGCTGCGGTTCGAGAACATCCGCCTGAACCCCGACGGCCTCGACGCATCGGACCTGGAGTTGCCGCTTCCGGGGGGGACGAAGGTGGTGCGGCCGTTGGAAGCGGTGGGCGGTTGAGCGGCGGGGTCGGCACGAGGCAGCGGTTCAATGATTTTTGGCTGGGGGTGTTTTTCGCGTGGGTTCGTTGGGCGCCGGGGACGGCGCGATGGGCGCGGCCCGCGGCGGTGGCGTTGGCGTGGCGGGCGGCCGGCGGGATGCGCCGGGCGGTGCGGGCGAACCTGCGCCGCGTCCTCGGGGCTGAAGCGACCGCCGCGGAGATCGACCGGACCGGGCGGGCGGTGGTCGGGAGTTTCTACGACTTCGTCTGCGAGGTCGGGGCGAACCACGACCGCCCGCTGAGCGATTTGGTCCGACGTATCGCGTCGGTCGAGGGCAAGGAGGCGTATCTCGCCGCCCGGGCCGAGCGGCGCGGGGCGGTGTTGGTGACGGCGCACTTCGGCAACTTCGAGGTCGGGCTCGCGGCGATGCGCGAGGTCGAGGAGCGGGTCCACGTCGTGTTTCGGCGTGACCGGCAGACACATTTCGAGCGGCTGCGGTCCGAACTGCACCGCAGCCTTGGGGTGATCGAGACGCCGATCGACGACGGGGTGGCGAGTTGGCTGGCGCTGCGCGACGCGCTGGCGTCGGACGCGGTGGTGATGCTGCAGGGCGACCGGTCCGAGCCCGGGCAGAAGTCGGTCGCCGTGCCGTTTGCGGGCGGGACGCTGCGGCTGCCCGTGGGCCCGGCGAAGCTGGCGATGATGGCCGGGGCGCCGCTGGTGCCGGTGTTTGCGCTACGCGTCGCCGAGGACGCGGAGAACGAGGGCGGGAAGGTGCGTATCGTCCTGGGTGAACCGATCGAGGTGGCCGACGCCGGCGCGGTGGAGTCGGCCGTCAACCGGGTCGCCGCGGCGATCGAGGAGCGGGTGCGGCGTCGGCCCGAGCAGTGGCACGTGCTGGAAAAAGCGTTCGTCGAAGACCGGGAATCGGATCGGGTAAGCTGAACGGGCCGGACACGTCTTGAAGGGTTTGAGGTTGGGGATCGCGTCACCAGACATCGTCATCACGGGAGCGGGGCTGGCGACCAGCCTGGGTGTCGGCCGCGAAGCCTCATGGGCGGCGTTGCGGGCGGGAGCGGTCGGACTCGGCCCGCTGACCGCGATCGAAGACCCGGCCCAGGCCGACCGCGGCGGCGGCGAGGTCCCCCCGGAAGCGGGCGTCTGGCCCCGCGACGAGGAACCGCGCGAGGCGGCGCTGCTGCGGTTCGCGATCGACGAAGCGCTCACTCACGCCGGCCTCGACCCCGCGGCCCCCGACGCCTGGCCGGTTGCGCCCGAGCGGTGCGGGCTGATGCTCGGCACGACGCTGCACGGCATGACCGCCGGCGGACGCATGGTGCGCTCGGGCTCGGCCGAGCCGCTGCGCGACTTCCTCGCCCCCGCCGTCGCCGCGCGGGCGGCGGCGCACCTGCCGCTCGAGGGCTTCCACGCCACGACCTGCTCGGCCTGCTCGTCGGGGCTCGGCAGCATGCTGCTCGGCGCGACGCTGCTGCGCACCGGTCAGCTCGACCTCGTCGTCGCCGGCGGCTACGACCCGATCAGCGAGTACGCCTACGCCGGGTTCAACAGCCTCCGCCTCGTGACCGATCGGCCGCCGCGCCCCTTCGCCCGAGACCGCGACGGCATGAAGGTCTCCGAGGGCTACGCCGTCGTCGTCCTCGAACGCGCCGACGACGCCGAGGAAAGGGGTCAGACCCCGTTTATCTCGCTGCGCGGCGGCGGGGAGTCGGCCGACGCTCACCACCTGACCCAGCCGGTGTCGGACGGGTCGGGCGCGGCCCGGGCGATCGCCGGGGCGCTCGGCGACGCCGACGTGACGCCGGACAACGTGGACCTCGTCGTCGCCCACGCCACGGGCACGCCCGACAACGACGCCGCCGAGGTCGCGGCGCTGTCGTCGGTGCTCGGCCAGCGGATGGACCGAGCCCCGGTCGTCGGGCTCAAGAGCCGGCTGGGCCACACGCTCGGTGCCGCCGGCGCCGCCGAGTTGATCTTCGCGGGGCTGGCGCTGCGCGACGGCGTGCTGCCCACCACCGCCACGACCACCCCGGCCGACGTGGATTTCGCGCCGTTCCGACTCGCCGCCGGCGACGCACAGCCGGCCGAGCTGCACACCTCCGTCAACACGTCGCTGGGCTTCGGCGGGGCGAACACCTGCGTCGTCGTCTCCACCCCACCAAAGCACGTGTCGACGGCCGCGGAATCCAAAACCTCGCTACGTGAGGTGTGCGTCACCGGAGCGGGCGTGGTGCTACCTGGTGTCGTCGGCCATGAGGCGTTACGCGATCACCTCGAACAACGGGGATCGGCCACGACCGGCCCCGTGGCTGACGACGACTTCCTGCACCTGCTGAGCGCCCGCCGTGTCCGCCGGCTCAGCGACTACGTCAAGCTCACCCTCGCCGCGGCGTCGCTCGCCCTCGACGACGCCGGCCTCGGCGAGGACGACGACCACCGCGAAGCCTTCACCCGCGACTGCCCGGCGGTCCTCGGCACCGCGCACGGCTCGACGCACTACAGCTACGACTACTACCGCGGCCTGGTCGACGACGGCCTCGCCGCGGCGAACCCGCTGCTCTTCGCCGAGGGCGTGCCCAACGCCGGGGCGGCGCACCTGAGTATGTCGCTGCGGCTGCGGGGGGCGTGCCAGACGATCATCGGCTCGCGCTCGGCGGGGCTGGATGCGCTGCGGCTGGCGTCGCTGCGGATCGCCGAGGGGCGGTGGGACCGGGCGGTGGTGTGCGCCGGCGAGGAGCACGACGAGCTGGTCGAGCGCTGCTACGCCGAGCTGGGGCTGCCGATGGCGACGTGCGCCGGGGCGGTGTCCTTGGTGGTCGAGGGCCGGGCGGCGGCCGAGGCGCGGGGGGCTCGCGTGCTGGGCGTCGTCGAGTCGGGGGCGCAGATGAACTACAACCGGCGGGTCGCCCGCGGCGTGGACCGGCTGCGTCGGATGCTTGAGCGCGAGGCGGGAGCGGGGATGGAGGTCGTGCTCGACTCGGCGAACGGGACGTGGACGGACCGGCTGGAAGCCGCGGCGATGCGTCGGCTCGACGGGTCGGTCAAACGGTCCACGCTGAGCGGATCCGTGGCCGAGTGCTTCAGCACCGGGCCGTTGGTCGCGGTGGCGGCGGCGTTGATCGGGGCGGGCTTGGACGGCCAGACGCCCGACGACGTCCGACGAGTAGGCGTGCTCGGCAGCGATTTCAACGGCCTGACGGCTTTCACTAGCATCTTTAAACCAAAGTATTAGAATGAGGCGATAACGTAAACGCCTTTTGGGGACTAGCCGGCCTCATCTCTTTTCCTGGACCGAGAGTGACCGTCCATACCGCCACGAAGACCCCAACCCGACGCGCCGCGGAGTTGTCCGCCCCCGCTTGGCTGCAAGATTGGCTCCGACCCACGACCGCCAAGCCGCGGGTAACGACCACGCCGATCGAGCACGACGAAGCCGGGCTGTCCTACCTGGGGCAAGCCACGGCCGGGCCTCGCTTCACCCACGCCGTCGTCCGTGTCCGCGACGCGGCGGACGAGCCCGACCTCGGGTTCGAACGCGCGGCGGCCACGGCCTACCGCCTGGTCCGCGACGCGCTCGACGCCGGCCCCGCCCGCCACCCGGTGCGGTTCTGGAACTTCATCCCCGGCATCGGCCACCCCGCCGACGACGCGGCGCTGGACCGCTACATGGTCTTCAACGCCGGCCGCTTCGCCGCCTTCGCCGAGTGGTTCGACGACCCCGACCAGAACCACTTCGCCCCCCGCATCGCCACCGCCACCGGCGTCGGCCACGCCGGGCCCGACCTGGTGGTCCACGCCCTGGCCGACCGCTTCCCCGGCGTCCCGGTCGAGAACCCCCGGCAGTGCGCCGCCTACCGCTACTCGCCGGCTTACGGACCGCTGCCGCCCTGCTTCGCCCGCGCCACCCGGATCGCATCTGACGGCGACGGCCCGCCCTGCGTTCTCGTCGGCGGCACGTCCAGCATCGTCGGCGAAGCCTCGGTCCACGTCGGCGACGTCGGGGCCCAGACCCGCGAGACCCTCGACAACATCGACGCCCTGCTCGACGCCGCCGACGCCCGCGGCCTCGACGCGCTGCACCACCTGCGGGTCTACCACGTCTACCCCGCCGACCGCGACGCGATCCTGCGTGACGTGGCCGCCCGGCTGCCGCACCTGGCCGGCCGTATCGAGATGGTCCACGCCCCCCTGTGTCGGCCGGACCTGGCGGTCGAGATCGAGGGGATCGCCGATGCCGACTGACGCCCCCGGAAGTTTGGACACCGGTTCCGGGGGGGGTGCTTCCGGAGGGGTTGCTTCCGGGGAGATCGCTTCCGGGGGCGGGGGTTACGACGCGATCGTCCTCGGCGGCGGCCCGGCGGGGGCGACGGCGGCCCTGGTGCTCGCCCGTGCTGGGCGACGCGTCGTCGTGCTGGAGAAAGCCAAGTTCCCGCGCTTCCACGTCGGCGAGTCGCTGATCCCCGAGGACATGGAGTTGTTCGCCGACCTCGGGCTGCTCGACGAGATGAGGCGGCTGCCGCAGCACAAGAAGACCGGCGTCGAGTTCAAGCTCGGCGACGACTCGGCCGGCCACTTGATCCGCTTCGACGAAGCGCTGACCCACGGCCGACGCCCGGTGCGCGACACGTTCAACATCGAGCGGGCCACGCTGGACGACGCGATGCTCACCGCCGCGGCAAGGGCCGGGGCGGTAGTACGCCACAACGCCAAGGTGGACCGGGTCCTGCGGCTGACCGACGGCGAGGTACGGGTCAGACTCGACGGTGGGGAAGAAGTCGGAGGCAAGTACCTGATTGATGCAACGGGGCAGTCGACCCTGATCGGTCGGCACCACCGCACGCGCCGGCAGTTCACCGACCCGTCGCTTCAGAAGGTCGCCTACTTCGGCCACTTCACCGACGTCGACCGCGGCAACGCGCTGGGCGACGACGCGATCAGCATGGTCATGGCCGAAGAGGGCTGGTTCTGGATGATCCCGATCGACGAGCGCCGCACCAGCGTCGGCGTGGTGCTGGACGCGGCGGTGGCCAAGCGAGTCAAGGCGCCGTCGCACCGGATGCTGGCCTGGGCGATCGAGCGGTGCCCCGTCGTGCGGGACCGTTTACAGGACGCGGGCTGGCCGGAACGCAACGGGGTGGCGAGCGACTTTTCGTATTCGTGTGCGCCCTACGCCGGGCCGGGCTACTTCCTGGTGGGCGACGCGGCGACGTTCCTCGACCCGGTCTTCTCGACCGGCGTGTATCTGGGCATGGAGGGCGCCCGCCACGCGGCGGAGCAGGTGTCGCGGCTGGTGGCGGGCGAGACCCGGCCCGAGCGGGCCCAGCGCCAACACGAACGGTTCGTGCGGCGGGGCACGCGGACGTTCTTCCGGCTGATCCGGGCGTACTACGACCCGCGGTTCCGGGACCTGTTTTTCAACGGGTCGGGGCCGCTGTCGATGCACCGGGCGGTGATCGACGTGCTGGCGGGCCGGGCGTTCCCGAAGCCGGCGTGGCCGGTGCGGTGGCGGATGAGTTTGTTTTACGCGTGTGTGGCGGCGCAGCGGTTCGTGCCGTTGGTGCCGCGGCGGGCGGGGTTTTCGTTGTTGGATGAACCACCGACGGAACCGACCCCGTCCGCACCGCAGCGGCGGGCCGCGGCGCGGCGGCTGGCGAACGTATAATCGGGGCTTGGCCGGCTCAACGACACCGGGGCGAGGACCCATCCATGGGGCTTGGACTGTTCGATCAACTGCGACACCACGCCGCGGCCCGCGGGGGCGAGGCGGCGATCGTGACGGTCGGGCCGACGGCGGAGCGGACGCCGGCGATACCGGGGGTGACGTGGCGGGACCTGCACGCGCGGACGTTCGCGGCGGCGGCGCGGGTCGACCTGGCGGCGGCGGACGACGCGGTGGTGATGCTGATCGGGCCGAACCGGCCGGAGGTGGTGCCGGCGTTTCTCGGGGTGATCGCGGCGGGGCGGACGGTGTTTCCGGTGGACGCGTCGCTGACGGCGACGGAGCTGCGCGGCGTGGCGGAGCGGGCGGGGGTGAGCTTGATCGTGGCGGATCGGGGGGCGTGGGGGAAGCTCGGCGGGCTGGGCGCGGCGGTGTTGGACCTCGAC
>JBCBSA010000156.1:0-6587 GCA_039819425.1 Planctomycetota bacterium | reverse complement strand
CAAGATCGGGTAGATCACACTGAAGTAGCCGACGCTGCGGTGGACCGAGGGCAGGTCGAACACCCGCTCGCGCCCGTTGCCCGTCATCGCCAGCAAGACGGCATCGGAGTCGGTCCAATCCGCCAGGCAGGAGCCCAGCGCTTCGACAAGAAACGCCTCGACCGTAAGGCCCAGCTCCCGCGACCGATCCAGCAGCCGCCGCGAGTCTGTTTCGATCAAGGCGGTGTGCAGGTCGGTCGCGGCGGCGTAGACATTGCCGTCACCGTTAAGCCGGGTTGGAGGGCTTTGGACCGACTCGCTCGTTACCCGGTGATCTTGCGGCAGAGGGCGGACACGGTCCCAAGGCAAGGCACACAACGCTTCGGCTTCACGTATCAACTCGGGCCGACCTGCGGCGTCGCGAAGCCCACGCGCCCACGCGGTAAACGGCAGGCTCGCCGGAGGCAGCGAGATGGCGCGACCCGCCGTGGCGGCACGGTAAGCCGCGTCGAGGTCGGCGATCACGACCCTCGCCGAGTATTCGTCGCTGATCACGTGCGGGATAAATAGCAGCAACAAATCACCCCCGCCCCCGGAAGTCTCAACCCCGAAAGTCCTATCTCCCGGAGTGTCGCCCCCGGGATTTCCGAATGCCCGAGAATCTACGGAATCGCTGGGAACCTCGGAAGGTGTTCGCACCAAGACCAATCGCGGCAAGGGCCCACGGCTCATATCGATCTCACACGATACTTGCTCGATGATTGCGTCCAGGCGACGGTTTAGATCGTCGGACAGGCCGCTACGCAGGTCTACCTCGGCAACTTGTATGTCTAAGGGTTCTACCCCGGAAGACTCGGCTTCCGGGGGTTGGGCTCCCAAGGGATCGGCCGGCCTGAGACGGGGCGTCCAGCCTTGATCCGACGTGTCGAAGGTCAGCCGTAGCCCCTCGTGGTGGTTGACCACCGCCCGCCACGCTTGTCGGATGGCGTCGGGGTCGATGGTGCCTTCGGCCCTCAGCCAGGTGTGGAAGGCGTACGCCGCGGGCCGCTTGAAACGTCGGTCGAACAGCCACCGCTGGCTCGGGACCAGGGGGATCGGGCCGCCCGCCTCTTCGGACCGCCCGTTGGATGTAAGAGCCTTGGGGGGACGCGAAGAAAACTCGTGGGGACTTTCCCGGTTTCCCGCACCTCCGGGGGCGGAGGCAGGGGCGGCGAGTTGAGCGAGGGTTTGTTGTTGGAGTCGGTCGATGTCGATGCGGAACCCCGCGTCTTCGGCCCCGAAGATCACGCCCAGGGCGCTGAGCGAATCGCCGCCGACGGCGAAGAAGTTGTCGTCGAGGCCGATGCGGTCGTGCTGAAGCACGTGGCGGAACACCTCGGCCAGCCGCCGCTGCCGTTCGGTCTGCGGAGCGACATAAGGCCGTTCGCGGACGGTCCGGGACCACTCGGGCTTGGGCAGCCCGGAGCGGTCTACCTTGCCATTATCGGTCAGCGGTAACGACTCGATGGGCATGAATACTTGGGGCACCATGTACGCGGGCAGGTGCTGCTCAAGGTGTTGTTTCAACTCCGCGATATCGAACTCCGCGTCTGATGAGGCCGAATCGCCACCGCTTTCACCCCGCGGTACCACGTAAGCCACCAACCCCGGCTCCAACCCGACCCCCGGAAATCCCGCTCCCGGAACCCCCGGAACCGAATCAGCGGAATCGAGCGATCGGGATAGGTCGTAATCCGCAAACGCGGGATCACCCGGAACCTTGGGGGCGTTGCCGCGATCGGGATCGCGGCTTCCGGGGGCGGGGGAAATGACGACGGCGTCCCGGACCGTGGGGTGGCGGCGGAGGACCGCTTCGATCTCGCCCAACTCGACCCGGAACCCACGCACCTTGACCTGGTGGTCCAGCCGGCCCAGCAGTTCCATGTCTCCGTCGGGCCACCACCGCGCCGCGTCGCCGGTGCGGTACATCCGGGCGGCGGGGTCGTCGGTGAACGGATCGGGGACGAAGCGGGACGCGGTCTGCTCGGGGTCGGCCGCGTAGCCCTCGGCCAACACGTCACCGCCGATGTACAACTCGCCCGGCACGCCGATCCCGCAAGGCCGACGCTCGGCGTCGAGCACGCGGTAGCGGGCGTTGCGGATCGGCTTGCCGTAAGGCACGCTCCGCCAGCCCGGCTGCGTTTCGCAGACCCGGTGATGGTTGGACCAGACCGTTGCCTCGGTCGCTCCGCCCAGGGCCACCACCTCCGCGGCGGGGAAGCGTTGCCGGATGAACGCGGGCAGGTCGAGCGGCACCCAGTCGCCGCTGAGGAAGACCAGGCGTAGGCGCGGCGTCGTTTGACGATCGGTGCACCGACGTTCGAGGTACGGCCGCAGCCGGTCCAACGCCTGCGGGGCCGAGTTCCAGAACGTGATCGGCTCGTTCTCCAGGCATTCGATCAGACGCCCGGGTTGTTGAAGCTCTTGCTCGTCGGCGATCCGGATCGAGCCGCCGGCGGCGAGGAGGCCGAAGAGATCGAAGACCGACAGGTCGAACCCCAGAGACGTAACCCAGAGCCCCCGGTCACACTTGTCGAACTTGTATGCGTCCAACGCCCAATCGATAAGGTTACTCACCGGCCGGTGCGATACCCGCACGCCCTTGGGCGTGCCCGTCGACCCGGACGTGAAGATCACGTAGGCCGCCTGATCCGGATCGACCGACCGCGACACCGCTTCGGTCGGTTGCTGCGCGATCCGGTCCGGCCCCAGCCACGACACCGCAACCTCACCGCCGTCGGTGGAGTCGTTCTTGCCGTCGAGTTGGATCACGCTGCACGGCGACTCCCGCCGCTCCGCGATCGCGCGACAAGAGCACAGACTTGCCCCGTCGGTCACGAGGTAACGGGCGTCCATGCGGTCCAACGCGACCGTCGCTCGATCAACCGGCCACTGCCGATCGATCGGCACGTAGTGCCCGCCCGCCTTCATCACGCCCAGGACCGCGGCCACGGTCGCCGGGGCGCGCCCCGCGTGGATGCCCACCGCGTCTCCGGGCCGGAGTCCCGCCTCGACCAACAGCCGCGCGATCTGGTTGGACCGGTCGCGGAGCCGGCCGTAGGTCCAGGTCTCCGACCGGCTCACCAGCGCGTCCGCTTCGGGTTGACGCCCGGCCTGATGCTCGAACCAACCGTGAAGCGTTCGCACCTCTGACGAAGCCACCGGGCCCGTCGACCAGGCTTCGATCCGACACCGGTGCTCATCCGGGCGCAGGTCCATGGTCGCGACCGAGGTGTCGTCGCCCGTGGCCGCGAACTGCTCCAACACATGGGCGAGTTGATCCAACAGGCAATCGACGGACGATCGTGCGTACAGGCCGGGGTTGTACCAAGCCTGAACCCGTAGCCGCTCCCCACCAAACCCTCGCATCGCGATCGCGTAGGGGTTGCGGCCGAACATGGCGAAGCGGCGCTGTTTCCAGCCGGGGCGTGACCCCGCCAAGTCGTCCTCGATCGGTGCCTCGTCGAAGAAGACCAGCGTCTGGGTGCTCGGGTGACCGAACTGGCGACGCGAGGCTTGGTCGCCGTCGGGCAAGACGCTGTGGGCCCGCAGTTCGGCCTCGTGGTCACGGACCGCCCTCAGTAATTGCCCGCCGCTGCGCCGCTCGGGTTCACGCACGACGAAGGGCAGGACGCTGAAGCACATCGCCACGGCCGAGTCGGCGTGTGCATATGCAGAAGTGCGCTCGGAGAACACCGCCGAGAAGCGGACATCGCTTGCTTCTTTATCATCGGAGCCGGAGATGCCCGGGGCGAGATTTCCGGGGGAGGATCGGTGTTTGGCGTTGACGACGGCCCAGGCCGCCAGCAGGACCGTGTTCAGACTTGCGTCGGCGTCGGCGGCCCAACGCCGCAGCCGCCGGGTCGTCTCGGCCGAGAGCCGCCGCGTCAACTCACCACAACACTTTTCAATTTTCCGGTCACAGATCCCCACCCCCCGCAGCGGCGGCGGGGTCGGCGCGGGAGCTTGTTCCAGAAACTCGCTCCAGAAGCGGCAGTTTTCGGATTGATCGCGGCTTGTGAACCAGGCTAGGTAATCGCGGAACGACACGGCCCCCGGAAGCTCCCCGACCGGCCGAAGCGGCGGTTTATCCGCCAGCCCCTCCCGCCAGACCGCCGCGTCGTAGAGATCAAATAACTCACGGATCAGAATCTTGCCGGATTCTTCGTCGAGTACGGTCTCCTGGTAGGTCAGTACGAAGACATGACGCCGCGGAGCCAGCCGCAGCAGCGTGGCCCAGCACCGCGACGGCTCGGCCACGTCAATCGGATGCTGCCAGAGCCGCTGAACGATCTGCTGTCGCTGTTGGTCTTGTGCATCGGGTGTGAGCCCCTGAAGGTCCACGAACTCCAGCGGAACCTCCGCGGTGTTTCGCACCACCTGCCGCCCCGGCTCCCCCGGAGTCCGCCAGACCAGAGCTGCCCGCAGTGACTCGTGCCGGTCGACCAACCGGGCCAGGCAGTCACGTAAACGCTGCTCGTCGATGGCCTCTTGCAGGTCGCAGCGGACCATGACCAGGTCACGTTGCCAGCGATGCGGCGCCATCTCGCCCGCGACCATCGCCAACTGAAGCGGTGTCAGGCGGACACCCGGCCCGGGGTCCTCAGCCTCCGCGGTCGGGGCGGGGCAAGCGGCGTTGATGCCTGAACTCTTTTGACTGGTAGCCATCAATTGGTCCTTCCCGAAAATAAGTCGCGGCATGCCACGGCAAGCGTCCGCAAATACCATCACACCCAATCCTCAAGGTCCGTGCGGCGTCCGTGCCTATGCCCCACACCACCTACGGTGCAGCCGACGTCTGGCCGGTCAATCGTTTCCTGATTTCTTCGACCCGCGGGATCAGCCGCGATTCGGGGTAGCGGTAGACGACGTACTCCAAGAGACGCTGGGCCTCGTCGTAGTCGCTACGGGCCAAAGCCTCCATCGCCTCGGCGAAATAAATGTCCGCCGCCAGCGGGTGAGCGGCGTAGCCGCCCAGGAACGACTGACGTACCGTCTTGGCTAGGTGCGGCCGGTCCGTCCGCCGCGCCGCTACCCAGGTGATGTACAGCACCTGCGGCCGAAAACCACCAACCGCCTCATCGTCGCGATACCGATCGCTCAGCGCGAACAGCCCCTCAAAATCCTCGGCCTCGTACAGATACTTCAAACTCATCATCACCGCCTTACCCCCGCCCCCACCCCAGGAAACTCCCGAAGTCCCGGAAACCCCGGAAGTCGTCGCCGCACGTTGAGAGGTCGCAGAACCGTCCGACGTAAGGCCGCCGATCAGGGGCCGCAGCGTCTCCGCAGCCTCGGCGGGCTCTCCGATGTCCGCCAACACCTCGGCGAGCTTGAACCGGGTCTCGACCGCCTCGACCGCGTCTCGGTCGGAGAGCTGCCCCAGCAGCCCCCGCAAGCACGCGACCGCGTCGTCGTAGCGGTCGCTGCGTAAGAGCCGGGCCGAGGTCTCGCGGAGGTAGTCCGCCGCGTTGGCCTCCCCTCGCCCGCTCTCCGAACCCGCCGGAGTATCTTCCGCAACCGCTCGGGCGAAAGACCAAGCCGTCAGAGGTCGGTGCAACCGCAGGGCGGTTTCTTCGAGTTGGGTCAGCAACTCCGGCTGCCGCAACCACGCCGGCAGCTGGCTGACCTGCCCGGCGTTCCAGTCTGCGTCGGGAACGTGCAGCAGCGGGACGACGAGGCTGAAAGCGATCGCTTTGGCCGCGTCTTCCGGATGGGCGGCGGCCGCGGCCCGGCCCCGCTCGGCGATCCGGTCGCCGGCCCGCCGCAGGCGGTGGTCGTAGAGCCGCCGCATCATGTCGAGCTCCTCTGTCGTTAACCCGCCGGTTGACAACGGCTGAGCAAAGGCCGGCTGGTATCGCACCAGCAGTTGGTCCGCCGTAAGCGTGGTGTCGAGGCCGGAGCCGGAATCGTGGGCCGTCCCCGCGGCGGGGACCGGCTGCGGGCCGCCATCCAAAGCCGGCGGGCCGGCCAAAACACCGAGATCAACCCCGGAAGTTCCGGGGCTCGTTCCGGGGTTACCGCGGTTACTTCCGGGGGCGAGGGTGTCGTCGAGGAGGTCCATGAGGGCGGCCGAACGCTGACGCTCGAAGCCCTGGTTCAGATCGCCCACGACCTGATCGACCAGGACGAGCCGCTGCCGGAACGCCCGCACGCCCTCCGATTGCGGCTTGGACACGGAGATACGGTCCCACGCCGCTTCGAGCGTTTCGGAAGTATCGGTCGGATCGACCGCCGCCGCGGTTTGTGATCGGGCATGAGCCGTTGTTGGGGCTTGTGCGGTTCCGACGGAAGACGCCGCCGCCAAAAAACCGGCAAGCATCAAGGTACGTACAGCTTTCACGGTTTTGCCTCCTCGTCCGAAGACGAAAACGCCGAGGACGGCTCCCCGGATATGCCGGGTACGTAATTCAACTGGTTTTCTAGCCGGATGGCTTCGAGTTCCAGCCACCGCCGCCAAGCGGGTCGGTCCTCTTGCCGGAGGGCCTGCCGGATCAGCTCCAACGCCCGGGTAGGCTCGGTGCCGCTACGAACGTAGGCCCGCGCGAGGTTCTCCCGCACTTCGGTGA
>JBCBSA010000155.1:0-6657 GCA_039819425.1 Planctomycetota bacterium | reverse complement strand
GCCAGATGATGCAGATGTCCAGCGCGCTGTTCCCGCCGGGCCCCGTGTCTCGCGGCGACTCGTGGGACGACACGTCGAGCATCGGGGGCATGATGCCGATGACCGTCGACAGCCGGATCACGCTGACGGACTTCGACGACGACACGGCGGAGCTCGCGGTCACCGGGGCCATCGGCCCCAACGCCGACGCCGGGCCGTTCGTCATGGGCGAAACCGAGATCGACGCCGAGCTGACCGGCACGCAGTCGGGCACCACCGTGCTCGATCGGGCGACCGGCGTGGCCCGCTCCACGACGATGCAGCAGGAGATGGCCGGCGGCATGACGATCCTGGCCGCCGAGGGGCGGGAATTCGATATCGAGATGACGATCAAGGGCCGGATCACGCTGACCACGATCGACCCCGCCCCCGGAGCCGCCCCCGGAGCCGCCCCCGCAAGCCAAGAGCAGTGAGTCCGCCCAGGGCCGCGGGTATCGCTTGACCCCGGCCCCTCGGGCTCGGCATCATGCGGCGATGAAGATCGGCCTCATCAGCGACACCCACGACCGCCTGCCCACCTTCCGCCGGGCCCTCGAGCTGTTCCGCCGGCTGAAGGTCGAGGCGGTGTTCCACGCCGGCGACCTGGTCGCCCCGTTCGCCGCGAAGCTGCTGACCCCCGAACACGGCCCCTTGCCCGCTCGCCTTTTTCCGGCGGTGCACGTCATCTACGGCAACAACGACGGCGAACGCGACGGCCTCAAACAAGTCCTGCCCCAGATCACCGACGGCCCGCTCCGGGTGACGCTCGACACGCCCCACGGAAACCAAACCGTGGCGATGGCCCACTTCGTCGAGTGGTTCAAGCCCGCCGACCTCGTCGGCGCCGACGTCGTCGTCTCCGGCCACGACCACACCCCCGGAATTACAACGCAGCACGCGGGGGAGCGCGAAGTTTTGTTCGTCAACCCCGGCGAGTGCTGCGGCTGGGTCACCGACCGCTGCACCGTCGCGGTGTTGGACCTGTCCGGACCCGCGCCGACGGCCGAGGTGGTCGAGATCACGGCCTGATCCGGCCTCCGCCCCCCGCCCCGCCCCCGGACCTGCGAACCGTTACACTGCCGCGAATTTGGCTCGCTCCGCAACGGTCCCCCCCCTCATGCCCAAACGCGACGACCTCTCCACCATCCTGATCATCGGCTCGGGCCCCATCGTCATCGGCCAGGGCTGCGAGTTCGACTACTCCGGGACCCAGGCGTGCAAGGCCCTGCGTGAAGAGGGCTACCGCGTCGTCTTGGTCAACTCGAACCCGGCGACGATCATGACCGACCCCGAGTTCGCCGACCGCACTTACATCGAGCCCATCACCCCCGAAGCGATCGAGAAGATCATCGTCAAGCACAAGGGCACCGACCTGCACATCGACGCGGTCCTGCCGACGCTCGGCGGCCAGACTGCGCTCAACTGCGCCTGCAAGCTCGACGAGGACGGCGTCTTCGCCAAGCACGGCGTCGAGATGATCGGCGCCAACCGCGAAGTCATCTACCGGGCCGAGGACCGGCTCCAGTTCAAGGAGATCATGAGCCAGATCGGGCTAGAGAGCCCGAAGTCCGGCGTGGCCAACACGATGGACGAGGCTTGGGCCGTGCTCGAGGAGACCGGGCTGCCCGCGATCATCCGCCCGGCGTTCACGCTCGGCGGCACCGGCGGCGGCGTCGCCTACAACCGCGAAGAGTTCGAGGACATCTGCCGACGCGGCCTCGACGCGTCGATGAACTCGCAGGTGCTGATCGACCAGTCGCTCTTGGGCTGGAAAGAGTACGAGATGGAGGTCATGCGCGACCGCGACGACAACGCGGTCATCGTCTGCTCCATCGAGAACTTCGACCCGATGGGCGTCCACACGGGCGACTCGATCACCGTCGCCCCCGCCCAGACGCTGACCGACAAGGAGTACCAGCACATGCGCGACGCGTCGCTGGCGATCCTCCGGGCGGTCGGCGTCGAGACCGGCGGGTCCAACTGCCAGTTTGCGATCAACCCCGCCAACGGCGACATGGTCGTCGTCGAGATGAACCCGCGGGTGTCGCGGTCCTCGGCGCTGGCCTCCAAAGCAACGGGCTTCCCGATCGCGAAGATCGCCGCCAAGCTCGCGGTCGGCTACACGCTCTGGGAACTGCCCAACGACATCACCGGGCAGACGGTGGCGTGCTTCGAGCCGTCGATCGACTACGTCGTCACGAAGATCCCGCGGTGGACGTTCGAGAAGTTCCCCGAGGCGGACGAGACGCTGACGACGCAGATGAAGTCCGTCGGCGAGGGCATGTCCATCGGCCGAACGTTCAAGGAGAGCCTGCAGAAGGGCATCCGCTCGATGGAGGTCAAGCGCTACGGCTACGGCCTGGACGCGGCGGACAAGTGGCTCGCCGCCGAGCGCGGCACGGGCGACGAGTACCCGATCGACGCGGGCAAGCTGGTGCGCAAGCTCGAGGTGCCGTCGCAGGGCCGATGGTTCTACGTCCGCTACGCCTTCAAGATGGGTTGGTCCGTCGAGCAGGTCTTTGAGGCGACGAAGATCGACCCGTGGTTCCTCGACCAGCTTAAGCAGCTGGTCGACTTCGAAGACACGCTCACGTCGTTCGCCAAACTCGGCGACGTGCCGCGTGAGGTCTTGTTCGAGGCGAAGCAGCTGGGCTACAGCGACCCGCAGCTGGCGAACCTGTACCTCGGCTCGATCACGGACGAGCACGTGCTGGCGGTGCGGGCGCAGCGGCGGGAGCTGGGGGTCGAGCCGGTGTATAAGCTAGTGGACACGTGCGCCGCGGAGTTCGAGGCGGTGACGCCGTACTACTACTCGACGTACGAGTCGCCGATCGTCACCGCGGGCAAGAGCGGAGCCGACGACGAGGTGCGCGTCAGCGATACGAAGAAGATCATCATCCTCGGCGGCGGGCCGAACCGCATCGGGCAGGGGATCGAGTTCGACTACTGCTGCGTGCAAGCCGCGTTCGCGGCGCAAGAGCTCGGCTACGAGGCGGTGCTGGTCAACTCCAACCCCGAGACCGTGTCGACCGACTACGACACGTCGGACCTGCTGTTCTTCGAGCCGTTGACACTGGAAGACGTGCTGAACGTCTGCGAGCGTTTGAATGGCCGTCCTTTCGGCGAAGGCGGCGGCTTAGTTCATGGTGTCGTTGTGCAGTTCGGCGGGCAGACGCCGTTGAACCTGGCGCACGGGCTGCGGGCGGCGGGGGTGCCGATCATCGGGACGGGGGTCGAGTCGATCGACCTGGCGGAGGACCGCGAGCGGTTCGCGGCGTTGTGCGACGAGCTGAGCGTGAAGCAGCCGCCCAACGGGATCGCCTACGACGTGGATCAAGCCGTCGAGATCGCCAACCGCATCGGCTACCCGGTGCTGGTCCGGCCGTCGTTCGTGCTCGGCGGGCGGGCGATGGAGACGGTCTTCGACGACGACCAGTTGCGCCATTACATGGCGATCGCGATCGGGGCGTCGGACCTGGCGGGGCAGCCGATCCTGGTCGACAAGTTCCTGGCCGAGGCGACCGAATGCGACATCGACGTGATCGCCGACTTCGCCCCCGGAAGTAGCGATGCCGAGTGTCGTGCGTTGGTGTGCGGTGTCCTGGAACACATCGAGGAGGCGGGCATCCACTCGGGCGACTCGGCGTGCGTCATCCCGCCGTATTCGTTGCCCCCGGAAGTAATTGATGAGTTGAAAAAGCTCTCGCGGAAGATGGCCGAGGCGTTGCACGTGCGGGGGCTGATGAACGTGCAGTGGGCGGTGAAAGACGGCGACATCTACGTGATCGAGGTGAACCCGCGGGCGTCGCGGACGGTGCCGTTCGTCGGCAAGGCGACGGGCGTGAGCTGGGCGCGGCTGGCGGCGAAGGTGATGGCGGGCAAGCAGCTGGCCGAGTTGGGGGTGACGGAAGAAGTCACGCCGACGCACACGTCGATCAAGGAGTCGGTGTTCCCCTTCGGCAAATTTCCGGGGGTGGACGTGATCCTGGGGCCGGAGATGCGGTCGACGGGGGAGTGCATGGGGGCGGACGCGGAGTTTCCGCTGGCGTTTGCGAAGGCGCAGATTGCGGCGGGGTCGCCGCTGCCGACGTCGGGGACGGTGTTCCTGTCGGTGCGGGAGAGCGACCGCGGGGCGTTGCCGGAGGTGGCGCGGGGGCTGGTGGACCTGGGGTTCCGGGTGCTGACGACGCGCGGGACGCACGACCACCTGGCGACTCACGGCATCGAGACCTCGCCGATCAAGAAGATCCAGGAGGGCGGCCGACCCAACGCGCTGGACCTGATGAAAAACGGCGAACTGCAACTGATCATCAACACCCCGACCCGCAAGGGTGCCGGCACGGACGAGGGCAAGCTGCGGGCGACCGCGGTCCGCAACGGCGTGCCGATGATCACAACGGTCACCGCCGCGAAGGCCGCGGTGCGAGCGATCGCGGCGCTGCGCGACGGCGACTGGGGCGTGCGTTCGTTGCAGGAATACTTCTCCGCCGACGGAGCGCAAGCGGGTGGATAACGAGGAGCCGGGTGTCGGGGTGCCGCTAAGTCAGGGCAGGTTGACGGTGTTGAGGGAGCTGTTCTCGTCGAGGAGGAACAGGCGGGCCAGGTCGTCCCAGGCGCTGCGGGTGTTGTTGTCGATGACCCGGGCGTAGAGGTTGGCGTCCTGCTGCTCGCTGCGCGTGAGTGAGGCCAGCTCGGGGGTCAGGTCGTTGGTGTATTTGGGGCCGCAGCCGCCGAGGAGGAAGGTCAGCGAGCCGACCAGGAGCACGGCCGGGAGGGTGCGACGCAGCGAGAGAGTCATGAGGCTTCCTTCAGCGGGGGGTACAGATCAGGAACAAGCGTTATTGTCGGGCCGGCTCGGGTGAGTGTCAACACGAATGTACGAGGGGACCGACGCCAATCGATTGCTATTCCGGGGGCGGGGGGACGATGGGCTTGATGCGGAGCGTCAGGCGGGTGCCTTCGGGGGGGATCGTGTCGGGGTCGGTGGTCCAGAAGCCGTTGCCGCCGGCTTCGGAGACGTCGGTGGCCCGACCCAGCAGCTCGTCGCCGAAGTTCACCAGCGAGGCGACCGTGCCGTTGGCCTCGGCGAGGAAGTGGCGTTGGCCGTCGAAGTCGATGACCTGCGAGCCGACGAACAGCCAGACGTTATCGGGCAGCGGCTCGCCGGTGGTCTGGCTGACGACCCAGTCGCGGGCGGGGATCGGGGTTTGTGGGGACTCGTCGAGGACGAAAAAGAGCTCGACCCGCGGCCCGGTCGGGGAGTAGAAGACGATCTCGCCGTCGACCTCTTCGGCCCGGGCGGGCGAGCCGGCCTCGAGCCCCAAGAGCAGCAGCGCCAGCTGGATGTGCCGGGCGTCGGCGTCGACCGTGACGATCGACTCGTGCTCGCGGGTCCCGGGTCGGCAGGCGAGCAACTCCAGCCAGTCGACGTGGCGCCCGACGACGCGGGCCCGCAGGTCGACGTGTCCCGCCGCCGCGTCGAGCGTCACCCCGGGGAAGACCTCCTTCGCCCCGGCGAAGTCTTCGTCCTGGGCCGCCGCGGTGGCCGACGTCACGCCGATCGCCATGACGGCCAAGACGCACCACGGCCTGGTCGAGAGGGGGGAGGGACGTCGTTTCATCGGCGTATCCTACGCGGAGGTGACCCCGTGACTGGACCCAACCCCCCATCCGACTCGGCCGATCCGGCTCCGACTCCGACACCGCTGCACCCCGAGCGGATGACGTGGCCGGTGCTGCTGGGGCGGTGGGTGGACTTCGCGCGGTCGGCGGTGGCGTTGCCGGACAACGCGGCGGGGCGTCGGTGGCGGGCGTCGGTGGCGGACATCATCCAGCTGCAGGCGGTGTGGTTCGCGTTGCGTCAGCTCGACGAGCTGGACCCCGCCGAGCGGGCGCTGGGGGTGGATCGGGCGGGGGTGCTGATCGAGCGTCACGCCGGGGCGTTGGCGGCGCGGTGGCCCGACGGGGCGTTGCCGGCCGAGGTGGCGGAGCTGGTGCGTGAGGCGCGGGCGGCGTGGCGTGACGCGAGAGCGTCGGCCCCGGGAGGGGGCGGGCCGACGGCCTAGACCATCTCAGGTGCACGTTTAGCGAGTGCGGCGCAGCCGCCCTTTCCGGGGGAGGGACGACCCGCGAGACGCTTCGCGTTACCCGCTAAACGTCGATAGCTCAGGCGGCTTCGCCGGCGGACGCCGTGGCGGTGGGGGCCGGGGGAGTGGCGGCGGGGCGGGCCGGTTTGGACGGTTTCGGGCCGCGGGCGGCCGCCACGAGGCCCCACGCGGTGTCTCGGACGGCCTTGGCCTGGACCTTCACCGGCTCGGGCAGCAGCTCACGCAGCGCGTGCACGGCGGGGGACCGCTGGGCCATCTCCTTGTGCGGGTGGGTGAAGGCGAATTGGCCGTCGGTCTCGGCGACCCAGCCGCGGTACCGGCTGCGGACCTCGTCGAAGTCTTCGCAGTCGATCCCCAGCGTGCGGCAGGCGTAGCGGGTGAGGAAGTCGCTGGACACCATGCCGCGGTCGGCCCGTTCGCGGATCTCGTCGACGTCGGCGTAGGTGTTGGCATAGTCCTTGAGGCGGGTCGCCGAGACCGACGGCCAATTCGCCTTCACCCACCCGCACAAGGAGATGGCCCAGCGGTCCCC
>JBCBSA010000154.1:0-6662 GCA_039819425.1 Planctomycetota bacterium | reverse complement strand
CCCAGGCGCTCTTCTCGAATGTCGCCTGGGGGGTCAAATTGTTCGGGTTGTGGTGCCGACAGGACCTGCCCGCAAACTGCTTCTGGGAGGCGCTAGGCTTCGTCCCATTGGCGTTCCGCGTGTCGGGCATCGGCAACACGACCAGTAAAAAGAAGGCGGCGGACCCCCGGCGACGCGTTCATCTCTACTGGCAACGCCGAGTGCGATTGGACGATGGACAGACCCCATACTGGTTTCCGTACGAGACCCAGGGCGGGCTGATGGCCGAAAGTCGTGTGGTGCTGCCGGTCCCGCCGGGCCTGCGGTGGGACGAGGTGAAGCCGGTGGTGCTTCCCGGGGCTGCGGAACGGGAGGCGGAGGCGAAGCGACTGGAGAAGCGGGGGACATCAGGCGGCGCGGGCGAATCGGATCGAGCAGAGTTGGCCGCGATGCGTCAAGCGGCACGAGACGCCGCCAAACGAGCCGAGGAATTAATGGGGCAGCCCGAAGTCGTTCACGGTGTCGAAACCCAGCACGCCGCGGCGGCACCTAATGGCTTCGCCGCGCCGCCAGAGGTTTTGGCCCAGCGCGAGGCGGCGGCGAAAACGCGGGCGGCGGAGGCGAGAAAACAAGAGATCGCCGATCGCAAGCGGGCCGCGAAAGCCGCGGCGAAGGCAGCGAGACGGAAGTCCGATCCTCGGCTGCTGGCGTTCTCACGCGAGTTGCGGGATCGTTGGAGCGAGGCGATAACGGCTCGGCCGGAATTGATCGGCCTGGGGTGTCAGATGAAATACGATCTGGGGCGTCGACTGGAAAACGACGCTGCGGGGGGCGGCGACTTCCTCGTGCTGAATCCTGACAGCGCTCCCGCACCGCATGTGCTACCTGGCCACGATGTGGAACCGGGAGGTTCGCGCCCGCAGGCGGCCTGATTGGCTTTCGAGGACGACAATTGGCGGCGGAGATACTTTCTCGTCTTCACTCATCGCCGGCTTCAGCCTTTTCCAGGGAAGGGGCGTCCGCCTTGGCGAGGGTCATCGCTTCGTAGGCGGCGAGGAGACGTGCCAGGTGCAAACCAAGTTTGCCCTCGCGGAAGCCCTGACGCAAACCAAAGTGGTACCAAAACCGCAGGGTCGGCCGGAAGGGGAGGCGGCGGGCGGCGCGTTTGAGCCAGCGGCGGCGCTGCGGCGGCGTGCCGAGGAGGCGTGGCGCGATCCCGTCCGTCGGGCCGGTGCGGGCGACGGCGGCCTCCCACGAGCTGTAGCGGTTGTGCTTCTCGACCCACTCGGCGAAGTCGGCGATCTCGTAATGCAGCAGATCGTGGTCGAGGTAGCCGGCTTCTCCGGCCTGGGGGGTGAGCTTGATGTGTTCGTGGACCTCCATGTCCCCGGACTTCGTGTCGCCGGCGGTGGTGAGGCGTTCGAACCGGCCGGCGTCCCGTTTGAAGAGCCGCAGGTTCCAGGCGGGGTAGTACCCGCCGTAACGCACCCACCGCCCCCGGAAGATGAAGCGGCGGTTGAGCCAGTACGCCGCGCCGTCGCCGGGGCGTTGCGGCCGGCCGCGGCCCGTGACGACGTCGGCGACCTGCCGGGCCAACGCGGGCACAGCGTGTTCGTCGGCGTCGATCAGCAGCACCCAGTCGTGGCGGATGGGGGCGTGGTCGAGGGCCCAGTTGCGCTTCTTGGGCCAGCCGGCGGGCGAGTGGCGGGTGTAGTCGAACCGCACCACCTCGGCGCCCAGGGCCTGGGCGATGGCCACGGTGTCGTCGGTCGAGCCCGAGTCGATCACCATCACCTGCTCGGCCCAGCGCAGGCGACGCAGGCAGCCGGGCAGGTCGGCGGCTTCGTTGAGCGTGGGCACCAGGACGGTCACCGGGGCCGAGCCGACCTCGGGCCAGTCGTCGTGGTCCGGGGTCTCGACCGGGTCCTGCCAGTCCGGGTGCTCGGCGCAGAGCGTGTCCGCCGCGGGCCGGCGTGGCTCGAGGGGAGCTTCGCCGACATGCGAGGTACGCGGGGTGTCCGGGGGCGTGGTCACGTGCTTTCCAACATGAACAGGTTGAGGTTAAGGTCGGGGTTCAGGCCCAAGCCGCGAGCATCCCCAGCCCCGCGATCACCGCGACCATGAGGTAAGTCGGGGCGTCGGTCAACGCAAAAACAACGGGGTCGTCCGTCATCGCGTCGCGCTGAGTGTAGAGCCAGAACCGGGCGATCCAGTAGAACAGCAGCGGCACGGCCAGCCAAAGCCAGGCCGGGCTCGGATACAGCGCCACCACCGCGGCGCTGTTGAGGTACAAGCAGACGACCAGCACGGCCAACGCGCCGCACAGCGGGCCGAGCAGCCGCAACAGGTCGATGTCCTGAGCGAGGTAGCCGCGGCCGCTACGGGCGAGCTGGTCGGCGTCGCCGGCTCGGCGGAGCTCGGTGTAACGCTTGGACAGCGCCAGGCTGAGGAAGAAGAACATCGCGAACGTCAACAACCAGTGCGACGGGAAGACGTCGATCGCCAGGCCGCCGGCGATGATGCGGTAGACGTACAGCCCGGCCAGCCAGACGACGTCCAGCAGGGCGACCCGCTTGATCACGCCGGTGTACGTCAGCGACGCGGCGAAGTAGCCGAGCACGACCAGCACGAACCCGGCGGACACCGCGGCGGACACAACCGCTGCCAACATGATCAGCACGGCAGACGCGATCGCCGCGGCGCGGATCGACAGCCGGCCGTCGGCGATGGGCCGGCGACGCTTGGTGGGGTGGCCGCGGTCGGCGTCGAGGTCGTGCAGGTCGTTGATGAGGTAGACCGACGAAGCGGCCGCGCAGAACGCGACGAAGGCGGCGGCGAGCAGCGCGAGGTTGGGGGCCGTGATGGCGTGGCCGGCGAGCATGGGCGTCGCCAGCAGCAGGTTCTTGCACCACTGCTTGGGTCGGACCGCGGCGAGCAGCGGGCCGACCGGGCCCGGCGCGTCTCCGAGACGGTGCACGTCGAGGTCGGCCCCACGCATCGCGGCGAGCAATTTCTTCGAAGGGGCGACGACGTAAGACCGCCGAGCAGCTTTCCAGATCGGCAGGTCCGCGGCGTGGTCGCCAACGTAGTCAAACGGCTCGTCGCCCAGCCGATCACGCAGCGCCCCGAGCTTGGCCTCGCCCTTGAGGTTGACCCCGTCGGCGCTGGCCAGGTGGTCGTCGAAGCAGCCCAGGTGGTCGGCGACGGCCCGGGCGATGTGCTCATCGGCGGCCGTGGCGAGCACGGCCCGCCCGCCGCGGCCCCGGACCTCGTGCACCAGATCGAGCACCGCCTCTCGGTAGGGAAGCCGGTCCACCGCCAGCGCGGCGTGCCGACCGACCTCGGCCTTGAACGCGGCCCGGCCCGAAGCCAGCCGCGACGCGACGTGCGGCAACCGCCACGGCCGGTCCCGGGCGATCGTGACGAGCTCTTCGTCCAGCGAGTCGGTGCGCAGCAGCGAGCCGTCGAGATCGACCACCAGGGTCACGGGGGGCTCGTCGGCGTGGTCGGATGGGGACGGGTCGGGCATGACGCGGTGGCAGACGGTACGGCGGGCACACGGACGGGGTTCTGTTCCGCGCCGGCCGACGGCGATTCCGAAACGGTACAAGCCTACCCCATGCCGGCGGGTGGACCACCCGGGATCGACCACGACCCGCCGCGGGGCGGGTCACGAACCGAAAGTTGGCGAAGCCTTGCGGGTCGGGACGGCGGGCGGCGCGGGCCTCGTCCGCCAAAGACGCGTGCCCAAGGCGAAGGCCAAGACCACCAGGGCCGCGTTCTGGTGCGGCACCAGAAAAGCCCGCCACAGCCAGCGGTCCGCCACGACCGCGGGGATCGCGCCGCGGCCTTCGAGCACCTTGAGGACCACGGGCCCGGGCAGCATGAACGTGGCCAGGCACGCCAGCGTGACCCAGGCCACGCCGTCGCGACGCCGCTCCGCCAGCCGACGCCACGCCCAAAGCCCCGGCACCACCAGCAGCACCGCGTCGTAGGCCCGGTGGTAGACGAGCATCAGCGTGAGCACGCAGGCGAGGCCGAGGGCCAGCAAGACCGCGTCGTCGCCTTGCCGGCCCAACCCGGGGTGTTCGGCGGGCGAAGCGCGTCGACGCGAAATCAACCCCGCGGCCAAGATCAAGCCCAGAGCCGGCAGCCCCGCGCCCAAGACGCCGAACCACGCTTCGGGCCCGACGCCGCCGGGCCACAGCCGGTGCAGCCACGGCTCGAGGTTGATCATCTGGTGGGTAAAGGGGTTGTCCATCGTGGGCCGAGCCATGCCCGAGGCGGTGAACGCCGCTAGCTGCGACCGCCAGTGGGCGTACCAGTCCGGCGTGACCGACTGCACCCAGGCCAACGACGCGGCCACCCCCAACACGCCCAACCCCGCCGCCCACACCGCGGCCGGGCGTCGCCGCGTGAACAGCAAGACGAACGCGACCGGCGCAACGAGCTGCGGCTTGAGCAACCCCGCCGCCGCCAGCATGGCCCCGGCCGCCACGGTCCGCGGACGCCGCCAACCCCACGCCGTCGTCGACGACCCCGGCCCCAGCAGCGGGAGCATCAACGCCAACGGCAAGACCGAGAGCTGACCGAACGCGATCGCCGTGTGCAACGACCCGCAAGCCAACCACAGCGACACGGCAACCGCCGCCGACCACCCGCACCAAGATGTTCGGCGGGCCGCGGCGGGCTCCGCCGCTTGGGCGGTGCGCCGCGGCCGGTGGCGGACCAGCCACCCGGCGACCGCAGCCGTGGCGATCAGGTTCGCCGCCAGCCAGACCGCCTTCGCCTCCGCCCACGGTATCAGCCCCAGCGGCGCGAGCAGGGCGTAGGTGAACGGCGGGTACAGCAGCGCAAACCACGCCGGGTCACGCGGCCGACCCGCCCCCCCCGCCTCGACGAACGCGTCGTAGGCCCGGTCGAAGTGGTACGGGTCGTCGCCCAGCGCGAGCTGCCGGCCGCCGGCGTAGACCATCGTGAAGTCGAGCGACCCGTCCAGCCCCCGGGCGACCCCCCGCGCGACCAACAGCCCCGACGCCCCGAGCAGCAGCAAAGCCAAGCCCACGCAGCACCAACCCCGAACCCCAGCGCCCCGCCCGGCCGCGTCGGTCTTCGGGGGGGGAGCGGTTTCGGTCATGGCCGCGAGCTTACCGCGATCCCGGACATCCGGTCGCCCGTCACACGTCCGCCACGCGCCCCTACTAAACTCCGCGAACCTTTTGGGGGCCGAATGTGTAATACTCGGACCCGACTCGAAACCGTCCGGCGTCTTTCATGTCTCACGAGATCCAATACGGTACCGACCGCCTGCTCATCACCGGGGGCCAGGGCTTTCTCGGTTCGCACCTGCGCGACGAGCTGCACCGACGCGGCTGCCCCGACGAGCTGCTGTTCACCCCCGCCCACGCCGAATACGAGCTCACCGAGGAGGCCGAGGTCGAACGCATGTACGCCGAGCTCCGGCCCGACGTCGTGTACCACCTCGCGGCCGAGGTCGGCGGGATCGGCGCCAACGCCGCGCACCCCGGCCGGTTCTTCCAGGTCAACTTCGCCATGGGCCTGCACCTGATCGAGCATGCCCGACGCCGCGGGCTCAAGAAGTTCCTGCACTGCGGCACCGTCTGCGCCTACCCCGAGCGCGCGACGATGCCGTTCACCGAGGACCAGTTCTGGACCGGCTACCCCGCCGAGCCCACCGCGCCCTACGGTATCGCCAAGATGTCGCTGGGCGTCATGCTCGACGGCTATCGACGCGAGTACGGCCTCGCCTCGACGACCGTCATCCCCGTCAACCTCTACGGCCCCCGCGACGACTTCGAGCTCGGCAACGCCCACGTCATGGCCGCCCTGGTCCGCAAGTTCGTCGAGGCCGTCGACGACCAGCAGCCGACAGTTACCGTCTGGGGCAGCGGCCGGGCGAGCCGCGAATTTCTTTACGTCACCGACGCGGCCCGGGGCCTGGCCGCCGCGGCCGAGCGCGTGTCGGACCCCCACCCGATCAACCTGGGTTCGGGCGTCGAAACCCCCATCGCCGAGCTGGCGAACCGCATCGCCGACGCCACCGGCTTCACCGGTGAGGTCGTCTGGGACCGCACCAAGCCCGACGGCCAGCCGCGCCGCTGTCTCAGCACCGAGCGCTCGCAGGCCGAGCTCGACTGGTCGGCGCAGATGCCCCTCGACCGGGGCATCGCCGAAACCGTCCGCTGGTATCGCGAGCACCGCCCCGCTACCGCCGAAGCGTAGCGGATCCACGCCGGTCGTTTGTCCACGGCCCCCGGAGTCGATCGCTCACGCCGACTCGACGTTTAGCGGGCGCGGCGCAGCCGCTAAACACGGAGTGGGTACACAACGGCGGTCAACGACCACCGGTCGCCGCGGCCACCCCCGCCCGGTCGCTCTGCACCCCGGCCACCGCCTCGAGCATCTCGGCCCACTGCTCCAGCCGACGGTCGTGGTGGTGCACCGAGCGGGCCGCCTCGAGGGCGCGTCGGCTCATCGCCGCCAGGCTCGACGGGTCCTCGGCGAAGCCCCGGATCGCCGAGGCCAGCCCCGCCGCGTCGCCGATCTCGAACCGCAGCCCCCCGCCCGTCTCGTCCAACACCCGCCCCACCTCCGCCTCCTCGGGGCCCACAAACAGCGACGCCCGGCCCGCGGCCATGATCCCGAACAGCTTCGACGGCACC
>JBCBSA010000153.1:0-6713 GCA_039819425.1 Planctomycetota bacterium | reverse complement strand
CGCTGCCCGAGTCGCCGAGCAGGGCGTGGACCCGCCCGGCGTGCAGCGACAGGTCGACGCCGTCGACGACCGCCGGCCCCTTGCCGTAAGCGAACCGTAACGCTTCGATCGCCACCGCCGGCTCGGTGTCGACCGGTGGGCCCGGCAAGCCGGGTGTCGGCGGGGGGGTGACGCTCATGCGGGCGGCCCCGCCGGTCCCTCGGCCGACCGCCGCCGATCGATCAGCCGCGACAGGACCACCACCGGCAGCAGCCCGATCGCGATGATGACCAACGCCCCGAACGCCGACTCTTCCAACCGCTCGTCACCGGCCAGGTGGTAGACCCGCACCGCCAAAGTCTCGAAGTTGAACGGATGCAGCATCAGGGTGACGGGTAGTTCTTTCGCGGTGTCGACGAAGACCAGCAGCAGCGCGGCGAAGAGGCTGGGCGTGAGCAGCGGCAGGTGGACGCGCAGGACCATCCTAAGCCGGGTCGAGCCGAGGGTGCGCGCCGCGTCGTCGAGGCTGGGGCGGATGCGGCCGAAGCCGGCCTCGACGAAGCCCAGGGCGACGGCGAGGAAGCGGGTCTGGTAGCCGAGCAGGAGCGCCGCGACGCTGCCGGTGAGGACGAGCCCGGGCTGCCAGCCGAAGGCGGATTCGGTGACGGCGTTGAGCCGGTGGTCGACCCAGGTCAGCGGGATGAGCAGGCCCACCGCGACGACCGGCCCGGGCAGCGCGTAGCCCAGAGACGCGATCCGCGCCGCCGCGGCGTTGACCGTCCCGCCGCCCAGCCGGCCGGCATAACTCACCAGCAGCGCGAGCCCGCCGGTGATGACGCACGCCGCGGCGGCGAGGACCAGCGTGTTGCCGCCGAAGTCGCGCACGACTTCCCACGCCCGCCCGTCGCCGGTGGTGAACGCCATGTGGACGAAGATCCCCGCGGGCAGCGCGAACCCGATCGCGACGGGTACGGCGCAGACCGCCGCCGCCGCCAGCCCCGGAAGCGGGCCCAGCCGGTGGGGCCGGACGGGTCGACGCCGGGTGACGAGCTGGAAGTACCGCGCCCGCCGCCGCGCCAGCAGCTCGAGCGTCACCACCAGTGCCACGATCCCGATCAGCACCGACGACAGCTGCGCCGCGGTCGTCGGCGACTCGAGGCTGCGCCACGTGCGGTACACCCCGGTGGCGAACGTATCGACGGCGCAGTGGTCCACCGCCCCGAAGTCCGCCAAGGTTTCCATCGCCACCAGCGCCGTCCCCGCCGCGATCGACGGCCGGGCCATCGGCAACGCCAGCCCGAAGAACCCCCGCCACGGCCCCCGCCCCAGCGTCCGCGCCACCTCCAGCGCACAACTCGACTGCTCCGCGAAGGCCGCCCGCGCCGCGAGGTACACGTAGGGGTACAGCGAGAACGTCAGGATCGTCGCCGCCCCGCCCAGCGACCGCACCTCGGGGAACCAGTAGTCACGCCGCCCCCAGCCGAACGCTTCGCGCAACGCCGTCTGCACCGGCCCGCTGAACTGCAACAGGTCGGTGAGCGCATACGCCGACAGGTACGCCGGCACCGCCAGCGGCAGCAGCAGCAGGACGTGCAGCACCCGTCGGCCCGGGAAGTCGAACACGGTCACCAGCCACGCCGTGGCGGTGCCGATGACCGCGGCGCTGAACCCGACGATCAGGACGAGCGCGAGGCTGTTGCGGACGTAGTCGGGCAGCCGGGTCTCGACGAGGTGGCCCCACTCCTCGCCGCCGGGCAGGAAGACGCTGCCGAGCACGCCGAGCGTCGGCACCGCCACCACCCCGCAGGCGGCGAGGCTCAGCAGCGTCCAACGGTTCAGCGACGCGAACTTGAGACCTCTGGGCATGGCGGCGAACAATCGATGTGTAGCGGGTGACGCGCAGCGTCCCGTGGGCGGTCGGTGGCCCGGAAGAGACGGCTTCGCCGCACCCGCGAAACACGGAGGCGCCCCACGTGCATCACAGGCTCAGCGCCAACCGGCCCGGTCCATCACGCGGACCGCTTCGCGGTTGTGGTGACCCAGCTCCGCGGCGTTGATGGGGTCCTGCACGAAGTCGCCGAAGGGCTTCATCACGGCCGGGGGCTCGACGCCGGGCACGACGGGGTACTCGAAGTTGGCCACGGCCCAGAGCTCCTGCGCCTCGGGCGTGGCGAGGAACTCGAGCAGCTTTACGGCGTTCTCGCGGTTGGGGGCCCCTTTGATGACGCCGGCACCCGAGACGTTGACGTGCGTGCCGCGGCCGCCCTGGTCGGGGAAGACGAGGCGGACCCTCGACGCGGCCTCGCGGTCCTCGGCCTTCTTGCTGGCGAGCAGGCGGGCGAAGTAGTAGTGGTTGGCCACGGCCACGTTGCCTTCGCCGGCGGCCAGGGCGCGGATCTGGTCGGTGTCGCCGCCCTGAGGCGTGCGGGCCAGGTTGTCGACGATGCCCCGCGCCCAGGCCCGCGTCTGGCTCTCGCCCAGGTGCGACAGGCGGGAGGCGACGAGGCTCTGGTTGTAGATGTTGCTGGACGATCGGATCAAGAGCCCGTCGTTGAGTTTGGGATCGGCGAGCTGGGCGTAAGTGGTCACGTAGTCTTCGGGCACGTCGTGGGAGAGGTAGATGACGCGGGCCCGCAGGCTGTAGCCGAACCAGAGCCCGTCGGGGTGGCGGAGGTGGGCGGGGATGGCCGACTCGATGGCCGACGACGAGACCGGCTGGAGCACGCCGGCCTCGACGGCCTTGTGCAGCCGGCCGGCGTCGACGGCGATGAACACGTCGCCGGGGCTCAGCTCGCCTTCGCGCTGCAGCCGGGCGAGCAGGTCGTCGGTGTTGGCCTCGATGATGTTCACTTCGATACCGGTCTGCCGGGTGAACCTGTCGTAGAGCAGGTCGTCGGTGTCGTAGTGGCGCGACGTGTAGACGTTGACCTCGTCGGCGGGGGCGACGGCGGCGGGCAGCATCGCGACGCCGAGCGTCAACACGCCGAGGCCGACCGCGAGCAGGGGGCGGAAGATGCGGGTCATGAAAGGCACCGTGGGGAGGGGGCGACGGTCGGGTGGAGGCCCGCTTTGAAAACGAGAGTGCTGCGAACGGAGATTATTGCAACTGCGTCTCAAGCGTCAAGCGGCCCGCGATTCGCGACCGTCGCCGGCCACTCGTTACACCCACCTTGCCCCCCTCCAAGCGCGGTGTTACGGTAGGACATGCCCCCCACGCCCTCCCCCTCCACGTCCGCCGCCGCCTCGACCTCTTCGCTGCTGGAAGAGGCCGGCCACAAAACCCACGACTCCGAGTTCTTCAACCCGATCCCCGAGGGCTACGAGCCGGGCCGACACAAATACGTCGTCGTCTTCGGCACGGTCCTGTCCGGGCTGGGCAAGGGCATCTTCTCCTCGTCCCTGGCCAAGCTGCTCAAAGACAAGGGCCTGTCCATCGCCCCGATCAAGATGGAGGGCTACCTCAACCTCGACTCGGGCACCCTCAACCCTTACCGCCACGGCGAAGTCTTCGTCCTCGACGACGGGCTCGAGACCGACATGGACCTGGGCACCTACGAACGCATGCTCGACCAGAACCTCTCCAAGTCCAACTTCACCACTTCGGGCCAGATCTTCCGCGGCGTCCTCGACAAAGAACGCCACGGCGGATACCTCGGCCGCGACGTCCAGATGATCCCCCACGTCACCGGCGAGGTGAAATACAAGCTCCGCGACCTCGCCGTCAAGCAGAACGCCGACGTCGTTTTTATTGAAGTGGGAGGCACCGTCGGCGACTACGAAAACTGGTTCTACATCGAGGCCCTCCGACAGCTCGCCTTCGAGGAGGGCGACGACAGCGTCTGCTTCGTCGCCCTCACCTATATCATCGAGCCCCCCGCCCTCGGCGAGCAGAAATCCAAAGCCGCGCAGCTCGGACTCAAAAAACTCATGGAGGTCGGCATCAAGCCCCACCTCGTCGCCTGCCGCGCACAAAACAAAGTCACCAAATCCGCCCGGCAAAAAATCGCCATGTTCTCAGGCGTCCCCGAAAAACGCGTCTTCTCCATGCACGATCGCAAATCCATCTACACCATCCCCGACGCCATGCGCTCCGCACGACTCGACAACGAGATCCTCGGCATCCTCAACCTCCACTCACGCGTCGACCCCATCCACGAAGACAAGGCCCGCGCCAACTGGCGCACCTTCATGGCCAAGCTCGAACGCACCCCCCCCGCCGGCAGCCCCAACGCCGTCCGCATCGGCATCACCGGCAAATACGCCGCGCTCCGCGACGCCTACGCCTCCATCGACAAGGCCCTCGAGCACTGCGGCTCCTACCTCGACACCCGCGTCGAGACCGAATGGATCGACACCACCACCGTCGAACCCGAAGGCGTCCCCGCCCTCCTCGCCAACCTCGACGGCGTCATCGTCCCCGGCGGATTCGGCAAACGCGGCACCGAATCCAAAATCGCCTGCGTCAAATACTGCCGCGAATCCAGGCTCCCCTACCTCGGCATCTGCCTCGGGTTCCAGATGGCCGTCGTCGAGTTCGCGCGAAACGTCTGCGGGCTCTCCGACGCCGGCTCCACCGAGTTCGACCCCGAAACCGACCATCCCGTCATCAGCATCCTTCCCGAGCAAAAGAAAATCGAGGGCCTCGGCGGCAACATGCGCCTCGGCGGCAAAGACGTCCTCATCCAGCCCAACACCTTCGCCGCCCAGCTCTTCGCCGATCGTTCGAAAAAAACACCGCCCAAGATCGATAAACCCTTCACCGTCCGCCAACGCTTCCGCCACCGCTTCGAGGTCGACCCGGACTACATCGAAGCCCTTAACCAGCACGGCATGATCTTCTCCGGCCGCCACCCCGAGCAGCCCATCATGCAGGTCCTCGAACTCCCCACCCAGACCCACCCCTTCTTTCTCGGTGCCCAGTTCCACCCCGAACTCTTGAGCCGACCCCTTACGCCCCACCCCATGTTCATGGGCCTCGTCGCCGCCTCCATCCGCCACGCCCACCCCGATCGCACCCCCGAACAGATCGGCCTCCGCTGGTTCGCCCCCCCGCCCCTCTCCCCCGCCCCCTCACCCCTTTCCCCTGCGTAATTCAACGCCCCAGCGAGCCGGGCCGTGTCACCCCGGAGGTCCCGCAACCCACTCGTGCCCTCCCTCACGCCAATTGAAACGCGCAGGTTTATGTCCCCATACCCGCGCGCATCAATAATCCCCCCCCTCCCCACTCCCCCCACTCGCCTTTCACTTCTCCAATTTTTCAGCCCCTCTAGGTCCAATTACCGATAAACCTTACCGTGCGCGCCCCCCGCGCACGTGGTTATCACGTCCTCTCTTCGCCCTCACACGGACCGTATTTATGAAACGCCACCTCGCTCTCTTCGCCGTACTCGTCTTCACACTCGCGATATCCGCTCACGCCGAACAAGACGCCATCACCCTCAAAGACGGCGATACCCTCAACGCCGAGATCATCAATCGTGGCGACAGTACCACAACCATCAACCACCCCGACCTCGGCACCGTCACCCTCGACAACAGCAAGATCGACACCGTGCTCACCGCCGAGGAACAGGCCGCCGCCGACGCCGCGGCCGCCCTGGAAGAGGCCAGCAAGTTCAAGCTCATCCCCGGATGGGACTCCTCTCTGAACATCGCCCTCAACGGGTCCGACGGCAACAGCCGCACCCTCGGCCTCAGCATCCTCTTCGACGCCGCCCGCGAATCCGACACCAGCAAAACCAAGGTCGACGCCGCCTATTTTTACGCCAAAGACGACGGCGGCACGAGCAAGAACGAAGCCACCGTCGGTGCCGTCCACGACTGGATCTTCGAAGGCTCCAAGTGGTTCACCTTTATCGAAGGCCGGTTCGACTTCGATCAGTTTGAATCCTTCGACACCCGGTTTTCCGCCGCCGGCGGTGTCGGCTACCACCTCATCGAGCGCGACAACTTCTTCCTCGATCTCCGCGCCGGCGGCGGCGTCACCCAGGAATTCGGCTCCGACGAGGACGACCCTCAGCCCAACGCGCTCATCGGTGCCGACCTCGGATGGGACATCGCCGACAATCAGAAGCTCACCGCCGGCACACGCCTGTTCCTCGACGTCGGCGACATCGAACAGGTCCGCACCCGCAGCCACGTCGATTACGTCTTCCTCGTCGACGAGAAGCAGGGCATCCAGCTCAAGCTCGGCATCGTCCACGAATACGAATCCGAGCCCGACCCCGGCATCCTCCGCAGCGACACCACCTACTACGCCTCCCTCGGCGTCAATTTCTGAACCACCCCGGACCGCCCAATCACAGCCACACAAGCCCACGCCACGAGCGTGGGTTTTTTTGTGACAACAGATACCAAGCGCTCGACCCACGCGTCGGCTCATCCGAAACCCCGCTGTACAACTCGCACGCATTTTCCCACAATTAATGACAACCCGCTTAACACGATTTGGAACCGACGGTATATTTGACTGCATGATAAATAAAACGCCTTATCGTTTTATGGCCTCCAAATCTCATATCCCTGGCAAACTCTTGCTCCTGACGCTTGTCGCCTGCTGCGCCGCCTGCGGCACCACGCGGCCCTCGCTCGTCGTGAACACCGAGCCACCCCAGGCCCACGTCTTCGTCCACAACGCCGAAGGCGATCTGGTCGCCGAGGGCCTCGCGCCGCGATCGGTGCGGGCGCACTGCCCAAACCGAGCGATGCGCTCGGGTGCCGTCGACGTCCGCACC
>JBCBSA010000152.1:0-6726 GCA_039819425.1 Planctomycetota bacterium | reverse complement strand
ATCCCGAACGCCGAGACCATCAGCATCACCCGTCCCTGCCGCCACACCGTCGACAGGTACGGGTGATGCTGATGGTCTCGGCGTTCGGGATCGCGGTGCCGATGTCCGTCGGCACCACGCTCGGCTGGTTCACCCCCGGGATCTTGGGGGTGCCCGACCCCGAAGCGGACCTCAAGCTGCCGCTGGCGATCTTCATCGGGATCGCGCTGTCGATCACCGCCCTGCCGGTCATCGCCAAGATCCTCATGGACCTGAACCTGGCCAAGTCCGACATGGGCATGCTCGTCATCAGTTCGGCGATGCTCAACGACCTGGTGGGCTGGATCGGCTTCGCGGTGGTGCTGGCTTTGTTACCGGCCGCCCCCGGAATTGTCGATGCCGCGGGCCACGTCGTGGAAGCTTCCGGAGGGAGGAGCGTATGGATGACGATCGGGCTCACGCTCGTGTTCCTGGCCTTCATGCTGACGATCGGCCGACTCGTGCTGCACCGGCTGATGCCGTACATCCAGTCGCGGTGGAGCTACCCCGGCGGGGTGCTGGGGTTTGTCTTCGTGGTGGCGCTCTTGTGCGCAGCGTTGACCGAGCACCTGGGCATCCACTCGATCTTCGGCGCCTTTATCGCCGGCGTCGCCATCGGCGACTCGCACCACCTGCGCGAACGCACCCGCGACACCATCCACCAGTTCGTCACCAACGTCTTCGCCCCGATCTTCTTCGCGTCGATCGGGCTGCGGATCAACTTCGTCGAGGCGTTCGACCCGGTGGCGGTGGGGGTCGTACTCGCCGTGGCGCTGGCGGGGAAGATCGGCGGGTGTCACGTCGGGGCGCGGCTGGCGGGGATGTCGCGGCGGGAGTCGCTGGGCGTGGGCTTCGGGATGGCGGCGCAGGGAGCGGTCGGCATCATCCTGGGCCAACTCGCGTTCCAGGCCGGGCTCATCAGCGACGAGCTGCTGGTGGCGATCGTCATCATGGCCCTGGGCACGTCGCTGCTCGCCGGGCCCGCGATGCAGAAGGTGCTGCAGCTCAAGACCCAGAAGCAGCTGCACACCCTGCTCAGCGACCGGCACGTCCTGATGGAGCCGACCGCCCGCACCATCCACGCGGTGTTGGGCGAGCTGGCCAAGCGCGCCGCCGAGGTCACGGCTGTCAACGACGACAAGCTGATCTTCCGGGCCGTGTGGTCGCGCGAACGGGTCATGCACACCGCGTTGCCCAACGGCCTGGCCGTGCCCCACGCCCGGCTCGACGGGCTCAAACGCCCGCACGTCTTCATCGCCCGCTCCCGCGACGGCATCGACTTCGACGCCGCCGACGGCCAGCTCTCCCGGCTCATCTGCCTGATCCTCACGCCGACCGATCAGCCCGACACGCAGATCGAGATGCTGGCGTTGATCGCCAAGGCGTTCGAGTCGCCCGAGGTGCGTCAGCGCTGCCTCGCCGCCGCGACCGCCGCCGAGTTCCGGGCGGTGCTCAACCAGGCCGCCAGCGAAGCGGGCCACGACCTGACCCCGCACGACGCCTCGACGCTGGGCGCTTGACCGGCCAGGGCACCATCGATTTATCGATTTTCCGGGGGCGGCTCACCCCGCCTCGAAAAATCTTGCGTCCGTCCCGCCCTCACCGACGACCGCCCGTACCGGCGAACCGCACTTCGGACAGGCCCCCTCGTAGGCGTCTCCCCGCCGATTCAGATACAGCCGGCTGTACGTCGTACAGCACCGCCAATTCACCGCCAACCAAGGCTTACCCCGCCCCCGGAATTTAGCAGCGCCACCGCTTGCGTTCCCTCCGGCCGGGGCCGAGGCGTCGAGCCCCGCGATGTCCACGATGTAGTCCGGCGAATCGGGTCGCATCACCCGGCTTCTATCGACCACCCCGCCACGCCCGACTTCAATCCCGGTACAGCCCGTGCTCGTGGATGTACGCCGCCACCGCCGGGTGCACCAACGCGTCGATCGACTCCCCCGCCGCGACCCGCCGCCGCACCTCGGTCGAACTGACCGCCGTCTGGGGCACGTCCACCACTCGTCGCTCCCATTCGGGCGACAGCTCTTCCGGGGGCGGAGAAGAAACTTCCAGGGTGGGGCGACGCATCACCGCCGGCTCGGCCAGCTCGACCACCCGTTCCCACCGATACCAACTCTCGAAGATGCCCACCTGGTCCATCCCAATGAGCAGACACATCTTCGCCGCCGGGTGCAGCCGCGGGACCAGCGCTTCGAGCGTGTCCACCGTGTAGCTCGGCCGACCGTCCGCCACGCGCTCGACCTCGTCGTCCAGCACCAAGGCCCTCGACTCGTCCGCGAGAGCGAGCCGCAGCATCGCCAGCCGGTGCCGCGGGTCGGTCTGTTCGACGTCGAGCTTGTGCGGCGCACGCCCGGCCGGGACGTACAGCACCACATCCGCCCCGATCGCTTTCGCCACATGCCTCGGCAGCGACACGTGGGCGACGTGGGGCGGATCGAAGCTGCCGCCGAACACCAGCGGTCGGCGGTAGCCGAAGAGGTCAGGTTTTCCCATCGCGTCCGTCACGCCGCCGAGTCTATCGGCCCGCCGAACCCACGCGCGCCGAACGCCGGGTTGCGTCTATGATGCTGCGATGCAAATCACCCTCGACGACCAGACCGTCGACCTCGACGGGCCGAGCCTCGGCCAGCTCCTCGACGCCGCCCGCGACCGCCTGGCCGACGGCGGACGCGTCGTGGTGGAGGTCGCGGTGGACGGCCACAAACTCGCCGAGGACCAGATCCTCGCCCGTCGCGACGACGACGTGGCCGACCTCGACGTCCGCTTCGTCTCGGCCGACCCCCGGAAGTTGGCCGTGGACACGCTGGAGCAGGTGCGGGGGCGGCTGGGCGACGCCGCCGAACTCCAGCAGGAGGCCGCCGACCTGTTGCAGCGTGACCAGACCCAGCCGGCACTCAAGAAAGTCGGCGAGTCGATCGAGGGGTGGCTGCAGGTCCAGCAGGCCGTGCTGCACGCCACCGTGTTGCTGTCGATCGACCTCGACACGCTCACCGTCGACGGCGAGCCCGCCCACGCCCTGACCACCGAAGCCCTCGCCCGCCTCGAAGACGTCAAGGGCCACCTCCAGGCCGGCGACACCGTCGCCCTCGCCGACGCGCTCGCCTACGAATGGCCCGAGACCACCGCCAAGTGGCACGCCCTGATCGACGCCGTCGTCGAAGCGATCGGTCGCTAACACACCACCGCCCCGCCGCCCCACCTCCTGCTTTCACCCATGCCCACCCTCGACCACCCGACGCTGCCGCACCTCAAGGCCGACTTCACCACCCCCGACGGCCGGACCCTCTTCGCCACCGAGTTCCGCGGTGTCACCACCGTCGTCGTCCGCAAAGACGACCTGCACGACCTCTTGGAATTCCTCAAAACCGACGAGCGTTGCCAATACGATTTCCTGTCGGACATCGCCGGGGTCGATTACCTGAACTACCCCCGCAACACCGACGCACAGGCCCCGTCGGGCCGGTTCGGCGTGATCTACAACCTCTCCTCGACCACGCACCACACCCGCCTGCTCGTGAAGGTGTTGCTCGACCCGACGCTCGATACCCACGGCATCGAGGACGATCCCGCCCTGCACCTAGCGACCTGCACCGACCTGTGGGCCGGCGCCGAGTGGCTCGAGCGCGAGGTCTTCGACATGTTCGGCATCCGCTTCGACGGCCACCCCGACCTCCGCCGCATCCTCACCTGGGAGTCCTACCCCGCCCACCCGCTCCGCAAGGACTACCCCGTCCGCGGCCGCGGCGAGCGCGAGGACTACCGGGTGGTCGAACGCGACGACGCTTGAGAAATATCGGGTGCGTCAAGACGAACTACAAGCAGCGCACCGGCATTCGATCGGCCACCGAAGCGAACTCATGTCGAGCGAGGTGTGCGGCTGCTTCCATTGTCGGCATCGTTTTCCGCCAAGCGAGATTACACAATGGGTCTCCGAACAACAGGGCGAGGATGCCGTATCCGCGCTGTGCCCGAACTGCGGAATCGATTCGGTAATCGGTTCCGCTGCAGGATACGCGTTAACCGATGAGTTCCTCGCAGCGATGCGGTACTTTTGGTTTGACCGTGCAATCGGCTAGCTGGTGGTGTCACCGCACGGAGAAATCTACCCATGGATCGCGCAGCATTTCTCGCAGATCTGTATTCGCAATTTCCTGAACTCGATGGTCGTCTTGGTAATCACGGCGGCTACGGGATATTCCATTGCGAAATAAGCGATTTCCGCGGCGAGCTCTTGCGGGCCATGGACGAGGGCAAGTTGTGGAACGTCGAGCGGTATCTGCGGTTCATCGAGACGTGTCTTGCCGAGGCCAACGAGGAAGTCGCAAACGCAATCGATGTTTCTTTCATCGAGGAATTGGCTTTAAGCAATGTTACGTCGCAGCGCAAGTCAGCCATCAAGGACCGGGCTTCAAAACAATTCTTTGATCAGCTAGTGGAACACAACCCCGACTGGCGTTAACTCGCACCCCGGTCTTGGAGCGCCGCAGCGGCGAGGGAGTCGAGGCGGGAGAGGGTGCGGTCGACCTGGGCGCGGATGAGGTTATAGGGCAGCAGGGTCACCAACGCGACGACGAGGCCGGCGGCGGTGGTGATGAGCGCCTCGGCGATGCCGCCGCCGACGAGGGACGGGTCGCGGGTGGTGGTCTGGTCGCCGAGGACCTCGAAGCTCTGGATGATGCCCAGGACCGTGCCGAGGATGCCGAGCATGGGGGCGGCGGTGATGATGGTCGAGAGGATGGGCAGGTAGCGCTCGAGCCGGCGGCGCTGGGCCTCGACGGCGTCGGTGGCGGCGGCTTGGGTGGGTGTCTCGTCGAGGAGGCGGCGGGCGGTGTCGCCGTAGACGCTGGTGTCGGCGTCGGCGAGCTGTTTGGCACCGACGGTGTCGCCGGTGCGGAGGCGCTTGGCGAGGGTTTCGACGCGGGTGAGCCGGGCCGGGGCGTTGGTCCGCAGGAAGAACCAGCCGCGTTCGAGGATAAGCGTGACCGCCACGACGCTAAGCGCCAAGAGGGGCCACATGACGACTCCGCCACGGCTCATCAGGTCGAGCGCCGCGTCGAGCAGCGCGGCGGTGGTCGGGGGGAAGGCGGGGCCGGTCATGGGTCGGAAAGGATAGCAGAGGGACGGAGCATCTAAATCAGTGCCGCTCTCTGCCTACGCGTTGGCGAGGTGTTGGGTTAAACTCAGGTCAACCCCGCCCGGAACACCGCGCCATGCCCGATCCGCCGCCCGACCAAGAGCCCGACGTTTACGAATTGGCGGACGAGCCGGAGGACACCCCCGCGCCCCCTCCTCCGCCGCCGACCGCTTCGGTCAAGCGTTCGACGGAAGAACCCGACACGATCCCGCTCGATGAGCCCGAGCCGGAGATCCACGACCCGCGGGCGGGCCGCCCCCCCGTCAAGCCGCCGTTGCCTGAACCCGACCCCGACGACGGTCCCGCCGACGAGCCCAAGGCCGTCAGCCCCGCCAAGGCCCGTGCGGCTCGGGAAGAGCAACGCATCCGAGCCGCGCAAGAACTTGCCGAGGCGGACGCGAAGAAAAAAAAGATCATCCTGACCGTCGTCGGCGCGTTCGTCGCGGTCGGGGTGCTGGGATTTATTGCGCTGAAGTTGTTCTGACACCGGAAGATACTTTCGGGGCCCGGGGGGCCGGGGGTCCGGGGGTCAGGCCACGGGTTCGGGCGTTTCGAGTTGCATCTCGATCATGCCGCGGTAGGTGCCGCCGGCGGCCATGAGCTCGTCGTGCGTGCCACGCTCGAGGATGCGGCCGTGGTTGACCACGAGGATCTGGTCGGCGTGGGTGATGGTGCTCAAGCGGTGGGCGATCACGAAGCAGGTCCGGCCGCGCATCAGCGTGTCGAGCGACGCCTGGATCAGGCGTTCCGACTCGGTGTCGAGGTTGCTGGTCGCCTCGTCGAGGATGAGGATGCGGGGGTCGGCGAGGACGGCCCGGGCGATGGCGAGGCGTTGGCGCTGGCCGCCCGAGAGCTTGACGCCGCGCTCGCCGATGAGGGTGTCGTAGCCGTGGGCGGTGTCGAGGATGAAGCCGTGGGCGTTGGCGAGCTTGGCGGCCTCGACGATCGCTTCCGGGGGGGCGTCGCGGTTGGCGTAGCCGATGTTGTCGGCGATGCTGCCGTCGAAGAGGAACACGTCCTGCTCGACGACGCCCAGCAGCCGGCGGTAGCTCTCGACGTCGATGTCGCGGAGGTCGGTGCCGTCGAGGGTGACCCGACCGGCGGTGGGGTCATAGAACCGGGCCACGAGGTTGCACAGGGTCGTCTTGCCGGCACCGCTGGGCCCGACCAGCGCGACGGTCTGGCCGGGCAGCGCCTCGAGGTCGATGCCGTGGAACACCGGCCGATCGGTCCTGGGGTAGGCAAACGACACGCCCTCGAACACCAGGTGGCCGCGGACGGCGTCGCGGTCCAGGTAGATCGCCCCGGGCGGCGAGGGCATCTCGGCGTCTTCCTCGAGCAAGTCGAGCGTGCGGTCGAGCGCCGCCAGATCGTTCTGCAGGCCGGCGGCGGAGGCGGCGAGCGTGGCGATCGGCCCCAGCAACGCCGCGAGATAACTCAGGAACACGACCAGGTCGCCGACGGTCAACGCGTCGCCGGCGTCCAGCGCGCCAACGGCGACCGCGGCGCGGTCGTCGATGATGCGCTGGACGCCGGCGACGCGTTGACCGTCGGCGACCTGGTCG
>JBCBSA010000151.1:0-6758 GCA_039819425.1 Planctomycetota bacterium | reverse complement strand
GTGGGCTTCGTGGTATCTCCGGCCGAGGTTGTGCCAATCGAAGTGTTCGCTGAATGACTCGACGTCGTTGCGCATCTTGATGCGTTCGCGCCGAGAGAGCTGACAGAACGCGAACATCCTCTCAGCCAGCTCGTGGGCGCTGCCATGGAAATCCTGATGGCGTCGGTTCAAGATCGACAGCCCGCCCTCATCGCGGTCGGGCATGACGTTCTTGAGGTAGCTGCCGAAGCCCGAGAGGTCGCTGGTGATCGCCGGCACGCCCAGGGCGATCGATTCGAGCGGCGTGTAACCCCAGGGCTCGTAGTAGCTGGGGAAGACGCCCAGGTGGGTGCCGCGGACGAAGTCGTCGTAGTCCAGGCCGAAGAGCGGGTTTGTGGCCGTGATGAAGTCGGGGTGGTAGACGACCTTGACCCGGTCCTCGGGGTGGTTGAAGAGCCGACAGGCGCGCAGCTGGTTGAGCACGGCGTCGCCGGCGTCGTCGACCATGTCGTGCGTGACGATCGCCGGTTGCCCCGGCCGCCGCCAGGACTGGATCGTCCGCCGCAGCCGCAGCCGCCAGTAGTCGTCGACCAGCGTGTTGAGGTCGGGGATGTGGCCGGCCGTGGCGTCGTGGAACAGCCGGTCGCCGATCTGATGCTTGATCGCCTCGGCCGCGTCGCGGAACTCCTGGAGCATCGCGCTCGACTGCAGCTCCGCCACGTTGATCGAGTGCACCGGGGCCTTCGTAATGATAAAGAACACGACCGTCACCGGCGTCTCGGCCTCGCGCAGACGGTGGTTCAGCTTCGCCAACGCCTCGATCGTCACGTCCATGCCCTTGTTGCGGTACTCGTACCGCCCGGAGGTGAACATGTACAGCGTACTGTCGAGGTCGAAGCTGTAGCTGGGGAAGAAGTGGCCGATCGTGAACTCGTGGATCTGCTCCTTGTACTTGCGGTGCAGGTTCTGGAACTCGTGGATCGCGCTGAAACGCTCGATGTTCAGCCCGTTGGGCAGGAGCACGTCGGGTTCACGCCCCAAGAGGTGCTTGCACTCCTCGGCGGTGATGTCCGAGACGGTGCTGAAAACATGGGCCCCGTGCGCCGCAGCCCGCTCCAGGCCGTGCTGCGGCTCGATGTTGAAGTGCTTGGCCTCCTGGGCCGCGTTGAAGAACGATAGGTGGTCGTAGAACACCGGGTTGTGCATCGCCAGGTACCGCCCCAGCAACGTCGCGTGCGTCGTGAACACGATCGACCCCGACCACTCTTCCTTCCGCAGCATCGGCACCGCCGCCCCGGCCATCCATTCGTGGAAGTGCGCCACCAGCCGACGCCGGTGCGACTCTCGCGCCCCCAGCATCGACAGCAACAGCCGCACCGACTCGCCGAACGCCAGCACGTCGTTGATCAGCCCGTCGTCGCTCGGCGAGGGGATGTTGTGATCCGACCACAGCCGATATTTAATGTCGTCGAGGTATCGATACGTGTCGCCAAGGTGCAAGAGCACAATGTGCGGCCGACCCGAAACGAGCCACCGCCCGTACTCCGCCCCGAAACCCATCTCCCGCATCTGCTTCACCGCCAAGCCCACCGGGCCCACCATCGGCGACGGCTCGAACTCGATCGGCGCACTCTTGTCGTTGTACGGCCCCACCAAACAGTACCGGTTCCCCCACCGGCTCACCATCGACGGCACCTTGCTCCGCAGCACCGTGTAAATCCCCCCCACCTGGTTACACGCCTCCCACGCCACCTCGATCAGCATCGGGTCGGCCCGCCGCCCCCGCCGCGCCGGCTTGGCCAACGCCGCTTCAGCCTCCCCAACCTCTCCCGCCTCGGCCGTCGTTGATTTAAACGGATTCATGGTCGTCCTGATTTAGCCAGATGCTGCGCAGCCGTTCGGAGTATCCCTATCGTAAACCATCGTGCCTACCCATTAGGCCCACCGTGAACAGCTGCCACTCCTCGCCTTTCCCATGACCGTCTCCGACCCCGCCGTGCTCTTCACCTCAGCCCCCCCCGACCGCCTCGCCGCGGCCCTAGACGCCCAGCCGCGCCTCGCCAACACCTTCCTCTCCCGCTCCGCGGCCCACGGCGAGGAGCAGTGGATGCCCCTCCACTTCGCCGCCCACGCCGGCTACGTCGCCGCCGTCGACCTCCTGCTGACCCGCGGCGTCCATCCCGACTGCCGCACCCGCTTCACCACCCCGATGCACGCCCGCCAGACCCCGCTGCACCTCGCCGCCGCCGCGGGCCACACCGCCACCGTCGCCCGCCTGCTCGACGCCCGCGCCGAGACCGACCTCCGCGACGCTTACCAACGCACCCCCCTCTGGCTCGCCGCCCGCCACCGCCACCCCGACGTGATCCGCGCCCTGCTCGCCCGCCACGCCGATCCCGACGCCGCCGACGCCCAGCGTCGCACCCCGCTGCACGCCGCCCTCCTCCCCGACTCGAGCTTCGACCCCACCCCCGCCCTCCTCCTCCTCGACGCCGGCGCCGACCCCAACGCCCCCTGCCCCGCCGACCCCGCCGGCTACACCCCGTTGCACCGATGCGTCACCCTCGGCGACCCCGCTTTACCCGTCGCCCAGGCCCTGCTCGCCGCCGACGCTGACCCCAACCTCGCCGATCCCCGCCACGACCGAACCCCCCGCCGTTTCGCCGAACATCTGAACCAGATCGCTTACGTCTCGCTCTTCACCGCATGAGCCTTAGCGACCACAAGACGCCTATCGAGCATGGACCCCAACCTAAGAATTCTTCCTCATGCCTGACCGTGTAATGGAATATCAATTCATCGCGATCACGCGCATCAAATATCCGATCCAGGCCACAGTGACGACGGTGGGGATCCAAGCCAGCAGATGCTGGCCTCGGCGATTCATCCCCACGACTTTGTTCCTTCTCGAAATGACGAGAATGAGAAACGACGTCCCAAGTACAACCATGGCGACACAAGACCATGCCGCCAACGTCAGGTTGTCAAAAAAATAAGCGAATGAGCCGGCGGCCCAGTTCCCTCCCAGAAAAAAAGCGCCGATTCCCGCGGCGAGACTGCAAGCTGTCAGCGACATCATTAACCCAAGCAACTTCGGTTTGAGTAAACCCACCCTGAGGGTCAAAGACACACCACACTCGGGACAGGTATCCCCGCGCAGCGCGTGAAGGTTGTATCCGCAGGCGGGGCACGGCACTTCGTGAAACGCGAGGTAGTCGCTGAGTGTCGGGGCCCCCGCCGGAGCGGTGCTTGTGTTTTCTTCGGCTGATTCGCTCATCCGAAATACCCCGGCTCGTTCCCGGGAGTCCACTTGATGTTGCAGCCGATCGACGGCCACTGCTCCCCCGGAACCTCTCGGCCCGCCAACACCGCGTCGATCGCCGCCCGCAGGTCTTTGCCGTGGGCCGCGCCGTTGCGGTCGTCGTAGTTCCCGCTGCTGATCCGGTACGGCCGGGTCTCGTCGAGCTGCCCCCGGTACACCAGCCGGTGATCGGCGTCGAACAGGAAGAAGTCCGGCGTGCACGCCGCCGTGTACGCCTTCGCCACCGACTGGTCCGCGTCGTACAGGTACGGGAACGCGTACCCCCGCTTCTCCTTCTCCTCTTTCATCTTTCCGGGGGCGTCGTCGGGGTAGTGCTCGATGTCGTTCGACTGGATCGCCACCATCCCGAGCTTGCCGTCGTAGTCCCGGCTCAGCCGCTTGAGCTCCGGCGCGACATGATGCACGAACGGGCAGTGGTTGCAGATAAACATCACTAGCAGCGGGCCTCCCCGGAAGTCGCCGCGGGTCACCGTGGCCCCGTCGGTGTCGGGCAGCGAGAAGTCGGGCGCGGTCGTCCCGAGGGCAAGCATGGTGGAAGCGGTTTGGACCATCGGAGGTTCTCGTCGGAGTCGGTCGTCGGGAAAGTCGTTAAGGCAGCTTATCGCGGTTGTCCGCGGTCAGGGTGCCGCGGATTTCGGGGTTCAACAAGCGGACACGCCAATCGTTGGGTTCCGGGCTGTCTTTGTGGGCAAAGTCTGCTAGGTCGTAATCGTCCCAGCGTACGAGTCCGCCGTCGTCGATACCATCGCCGCCGATGGAGTAGACGCGGAGGCCGTGGTCGGTGCGGCGTAACCGAAATGGTTGGCCCCACGGGTCCAGAGGTTGGGGCTCGCCGGGGAAGAGCTGACTTATGGAGTCGGGCCAGGCGCTGTGTGTGAGTCGGTGCTTCTCGGCTTCGAGGGCGTAGAGGTACGCGGTCAGCCGCGAGCGACTCTGGCGTGACGTGCGCAGAGCAGCGGTGTAGGACGAAGCATAAAAAACGCCTTCAGCTTCGGCCTGCTAGATTACGTTGTCGTCGAGCGGTTTGCCGTCTCGTACAGCGTCGGCAACGTCCAGAGCAAACCGAATACCCGCCGCGGCTTCAAGCTGAGTCTTGCCGGGGACGAGTCGTGCGACCGCGTTTTTGAAGCGGTAGCACGTATCGTCAAGCAGCTCTCGCCACCACGGGGCGGTCGTCTGGGCCTCACCGCCCATCATGCGTTGCATTTGGGATGTGGCAAAATGGAAGCGGAGATCGATTACCGCAACGGCATCGACAAGAAGATCAGCGTCTTCGATGACCTCGGCTATGCCGAAAGCTTCACCGATCAAGGCATTCGCGAGGGAGGTATGTCGCAGGTCGAGCCGGACCGCATCTTGGATGCGGGTCAAGGCACCTACACCCATCTCACCGCGGCTGAGTACGTCCTCACCGACTCCTATCGCCAACGCGTCGATGCTCGTCTGCACGAGGTTAAACAACACGTTGTGGTCGTTACTCATCGAATGGGAGAGGTGATGGATGAGCGTAATCGTCTCGGTGGCGGCTTCGCCATCGCTGCGGACAGCGTGGTGCTGGGCTTCGACCGCCAGCCATCGGGCGAGGTGACGGAGCCGGCTGAGAATGTGTAGCGACTGCTCGGCGAATATGCCGGTCTTGGCGTCGTAGTGAAATGTCGGCTTGGTCCGGGCTTCCGGCGCTAACCGGAAAGCCGCGTGATTGGGTTCGAGAATCTGTTCGAGGATTTGCTGCTGCTCGGCCGAGACGGGGTAGCCGAAGTCGAGCCAGTCGGCGGAGCCGAAGACGGGGACGTCCTCCTCGTGGTCGTGGTCGTTCTTGAGGACGGTCGCCGCGGCGAAGAAGAGCGGAGCGCCGTTGTCGGGGTGGTGGAGGTGGGGACTGGACGAGTCGAAGTCGGGGTAGCGGTCATGGAACTCGGTGACCACGGCCTCGGCGGCCCGCTGCCCTCGGGCGTTGGTCCACGCCACCCAGGCCGACCCCAGCACCGTGGTGAACAGCAAAAGCAGGGCGCAGGCTTTCGTGCCTCGCCACAGCCACCGGAGAAGGAGGCGGCAACGTGATCGACGGGGAGCAGGCGCCGAATCAGTCATGGTAGGATCAGCCTACCGCTCTGAAGCCATCAGAGATCAATAGAGATGCAGAAACGGGACATGGCTGTCGCGGTTCTGCTCTGCGGGTTGGGTCGTACAGGAGAGAGCCTTGCCGTCGATCTGGGAACCGCTGTTCGGGGTGATCGTGCTGCTGGCGACGGCGATGACGCTGGGGTCGGTCGCCGAACGCCTGAAGCAGTCGGCGATCGTGGGGTTCATGCTCGCGGGGCTGCTCCTGGGGCCCAACGTCACGGGGCTACTGGATCAGGTCACGATCGCGGCGATCGCGGACATCGGGGTGACGCTGCTGATGTTCACGATCGGGCTGGAGTTCTCGTGGTCGCGGCTGCGGCGGCTGGGGCTGACGGCGATCGCGACGGGGGTGTGCCAGATCCTGGCGACGATGACATTGGTAACTGGGGTGGCGATGCTGTTCGGGCTCGGGCTGAAGGCGGGGGTGGCGCTGGGGAGCGTGTTCGCGTTGTCGTCGACGGGGGTGGTGATGCCGGCGCTGGCGCGGCGGTCGGAGGTGGACTCGGTACACGGGCGGTTTGCGCTGGGGATCTTGCTGGTGCAAGACCTGGCGGTGATCCCGCTGGTGCTGGTGGTGGCGGCGCTCGGGGGCGAGGGGACGCCGGGGCAGGTGCTGCTGTCGACGGCGGGGCAGTTCGGGGTGGTGGCGGCGTTCGTGGCGTTTTGCGTGTTGTTCACGAAGCTGGTGGTGCCGAGGGTGGTGTCGTTCAACGCGCCGACGGGCAACCGCGAGGTGACGGTCTTGTTCGCGATCGTGCTGTCGCTGGGCGCGGCGTGGGGGGCGTATCGGCTGGGGCTGTCGCCGGCGCTCGGGGCGTTTATCGCGGCGATTTTTCTGGGCGAGTCGGTGATCGCGCCGCGGCTGCGGGGGGACGTGGGGCCGCTCAAGACGATCTTCGTGACGCTGTTTTTCGCCAGCATCGGGATGCTGGGCGAGCCGGTGTGGATCGCGCAGAACCTGGGGCAGGTGGCGATCGCGCTGGCGTTGTTGCTGCTCATCAAGCCGACGGTGATCTGGGGGGTGGGTCGGCTGTTTCGGCTGGCGCACCGGCACGCGATTGCGGCGGGCGTGTGCATGGGGCAGGTGGGGGTGTTCAGCTTCGTGTTGGCGAGTTCGGCGCTGGACGGCGGGGTGATCTCGGCGGAGCTGTTTTCGCTGGTGGTGAGCATCACGATCCTGACGCTGTTTTTGACGCCGTATCTGGTGGCGTTCGCGCCGTCGGCGGGGGCGCGGGGGGAGCGGCTGCTGCGGAAGTGGGGGCTGGCCAAGGTGGGGCAGTACGTGGAGACGGCGCTAAACCGGGAGCTGGCCAGCCACATCGTGGTGGTGGGC
>JBCBSA010000150.1:0-6789 GCA_039819425.1 Planctomycetota bacterium | reverse complement strand
GCACATTTCTTGCGTCGACGCGGGTGGTGCGGCCGTAAGCCCCGCGTGGACCCGAGCCTAAAAAATTTCGGGCGACTCGTACTTTCTGCGCAAGATCCCGGCCGGGTTGTGCGCAGGAGTCACCCCCCGGAGTCACCCCCCCGGAGTCACCCTCCGTCACGCCTCCCGCGGCGTGGCGTGGTCGACGCGCATCACCTCCGGGCGGTGGCGGAAGACCCAGACGCTGGCGATGCCCAGGCCGATGACCGACCAGTACCACAGCCCGCCCATCGGCCCCTCGAAGTACACGTCGGCCGAGGCGTTGAGCATCATGGCTAGCCAGTACGCGGTCAGGAAGCCCAGCCACGCCGCCCAGTTCGCCTCGCGCCGTTGGCGGGCCCGCAGGTAGGCGTTGGCCATCGCGATCAGCCACGCCGCCTGCACCGCGACCCACAGCCCCAGCGCCGGCACGCCCCCGCGGGCCAGCAGCGTGAGGTGGCCGTTGTGCGGGCTGCGCAGCGTCTCTTGCTCGTTGACCTGGAAGCCGTCGGCGGTCGCGAGGTTCACGCCGAAGCCCTTGCCCGACCAGCGGTACTCGCCGAAAACGGTGTAGCCCACGATCGCGTCCCACCACTCGAGCCGCCAGGCCTTGGTGCCGTCGAGGTCGCCGGTCTCCGCTTCGTGGAAGACACTCGCGACGTTCGTCACCAGCTGCCGCGCCGACAGCTCGCGGCCCCGTCCGGGAACCTCGACCGAGACGTCGGCGGCCGTCAAAGCGCCGGCGATCAGCAGACCCGTCACCAAGAACCGCCACGCCCACCGGCTGGTCGGATGCAGGCAAAACGCCACCGCGAACGCCGCCCCGAACGACAGCAACCCGCCCCGGCTGATCGCCCCGCTCACGCCGAGCAACGCTACCAACGCCATGATCCAGAGCAGCGACCGGCCCCGGAACAGCCCCAGCGTCGCCAACGCCGCGATGGCCCCCAGGTGCACCGAGATGTCTCCGGGTTTGAGCTCGAAGACCCCCACCCCGCCGGCCCACGGCCAGCCGGGGATCGACTCGCCCACAAACTGGTTCGCCAGCCATAGCCCCGGCATCACCACGAGAAAAACCTTGGCAAACGTCTGGTACCGCCGCAGCAGCCAGGGTAGCACCTTGGGCTGCGACATCACCCCCGCCGCCACCGCCAGCCCCGCCAGCGCATACCCCACGATCACCGCGTCCCGCGGCGCGTCCATCCCGTACCGCCCGAGGTACGGCACGGTCCGCCACGCCGTCCACGCCAGCAGCAGACCGATCAGCATTGTCGTCGGGCTCGCCGCCAACTCCCGCCACCGCGGCTGCAGCAGCAGCACCCCGACGCCCAGCGCCACGATCACCTCGGAGATGAACAGCGGCGGCAGCCCGATGTAGGCGAACCCCTTGCCCCCGACCGCCAGCCCCGCCAGCACCAGCGCCCACGCGGTGAACCACCGCCGCGTCATCGCGGCGGCTTTCGCCGGATCGATCGGGCGGGTCGGCACCGTCACGGAGACCGCCGGCCGCGTGGCTTGTGCCGTCGGCGTCGGTGTCGTCGGCGTCGCCGAGCTCATCGGCCCAGCACCCAGCGGCGGGTAAACATCGCCACAAACAAAGAGTTCGTCACGAGGTACCGCTTCCACAGCCGCCCCGGCTCGCGGGTCAGCCGGTAGAGCCACTCCAACCCCCGCTTCTGCATCCAGGCCGGCGCCTGCCGCACCGCCCCGGCGTGGAAGTCGAACGCCGCGCCCACGCACAGCTGCACCCCCTTGAGCCGATCGCGGTGCTCGGCCGCGAACACCTCTTGCCGTGGGCAGCCGATGCCCAGGAAGATCACCCCCGCGCCGCTGGCGTTGATCCGACGCACCGCCGCCGCGTCCTCCTCCTCGGTCAACGGGCGGAACGGCGGCGACTCGGCCCCGACGATCTTCAGCTCTGGCAACCGGTCGCAAAGCCGGTAGGCCAATTCCTCGAGCACCTCCGGCCGGCCGCCGTAGAGGTAGACGCCCACGCCCTCGGCGGCGCAGCGCTCGCACACCCGAAGCATCGTCGTCGGGCCGTAGACCCGCTCGGCCAGCCCCGCCCCGTGGAACTTGTTCAGCGACCAGCGGATCGGCTGGCCGTCGCAGGCGACCGCGTCGAAGCCGTTCATCCGTTCGCGGTGCTCGGCGTCACGCACCGCCACCATCAGCCCGTGCACCGGCATGAAGTCGACCGTCCGGCTCTCGCGCCGGTGGGCCCAGTCCATGACCTGATCGACCACCGCGTCGGGCCCCGCGGCGGTGACGCCCACGCCGAAGAGGTCGCGCTTGGGCAGCCGCCCGGTGGCGGCCCCGGACGCCGGGTCGGTGAACGCGTCGGGATGGGACAGGGCGGTGGTCACGGGGTTAAAGATGCTCCACCGGGGCCGCGGAGCAAGTGTTTTTGGCACACTTCCGGGGGCTTCCGGGAGCTTCCGGGGGCGGGGTCAGCAGGCGCCGCGTTGACGCAGGACCGCCGGGATCGTGGCCAGCAGGATCTTGAGGTCGTGGCGGAGCGTGCGGCGGGCCTGGTAACGCAGGTCCATCCGGCACCACTCGCTGAAGGTCACGGTCGATCGCCCCCAGACCTGCCAGATACACGTGAGCCCGGGCGTGACGTCCATCCGGCGTTTCTGCCACGGCTCGCACGCCTCGGACTCCTTGACCGGCAGCGGCCGCGGGCCCACGAGCGTCATGTCACCCCTCAGCACGTTCACGAGCTGAGGCAGCTCGTCGAGGCTGGTCTTGCGGAGGAAGCCGCCGATCCGGGTCACGCGGGGGTCGGCCTTGATCTTGAACGCCGGGCCGTCCTGTTCGTTGATCGCCAACAGGTCGTTGCGCTTTTGCTCGGCGTCGGGGACCATGGTGCGGAACTTCCAGATGTCGAATGGCCGACCGCCCAGCCCCGACCGCCGCTGCTTGAAGAGGACCGGCCCCGCCGAGTCGAGTTTGATCGCCAGGCCGATGCCCAGCAACAGCGGCCAGGCCAGCGTCAGCGCCGACCCCGCGACGGCCACGTCGCCCGCCCGTTTCCAGAGCGGCAGGCCCCGGGCCATCAACGGCTGGAGCTCCCGCACCGACACGGAGCCGGGCTCGATGCCGACCCAGGCCACCGCCGGCTCCAACTCCGCCTCTCGCCGCGCTGCGGGTGGCAACGCCTCGGGCCGGGTTCGATGGGGTTGTCCGCCGCCGTGGCCTCCCCGCCCGTGGCCGGACGAGTGGTCGTCTTGCCGCGGCGGGTCGTACTGGTACAGCGCGTATGACGCCCGCACCCCGCGGTCGCGCAGCTGATGGCGGACGATCTCGGCGAAACGCTTGGCCCCCTGCGCCGGGGTGTCGGGCAGCACGGCGAACCCGGTGTGCTTGTCGAACCAGCCGATCTCGTCGGTGATCCGGCCGCGCTTCTGCATCACGTGGACGATCACCGACGCGTCGCCCCGCCGCCGGGACTTGCCGTCGTAGCCCACCAAAATCATGGACAACGGCCGACCGCCGCGGTCGGCACGCGTCCGCTCCCGCTCGAGGATGCGGTTCAGGTGATCGGCTCGCACCTTCAGGTCCGCGTCGAAACTCGCTGGCATCGGCGGTTGGCTCGGTCTGTTTTTACCCCACCAGAGCATCTCTCGTTTCTCCTCAATCGGGCATCCGTTCCACTGCCTCGGCACCGGCGATCCGTTCGCCCGGGCCCCAATCCCCCTTCAACTCCCGGAAGTACGGTGCCGACGGAGGGATTCCGGCGGCTAACTCCAGGTCGGTGTTGTGTTCAACTTCCCCGAACTCGTCCGCCCCCGCGCGGCCGAGTTCACAAACAGGCAGGCTCCTAAAATTAGCAAAGTTTGTGAGGGTTGCAACGACCTTCTGCGAGACTTGCGCAAAGTTTCGGTGCGGCGTGAAGCTGGGCAAAGTCAACGACGACCGATCCCGCACCGAAGCCGAGGGATTTCCCGGCGAACGGGTCGCCCGGCAAGCTCTCGACCAGGCCGGAGGGTAACGGGGCGAATCATCCTCAGAGACGTGTCGGAAGAAGTCGGACAGGTGACCGTGACGGCCGATCGAGCCTGCCCGTAAGGATTCAGGCGGCGTCTTCGGCGGTCAGGGCCAGAGCGTCCCGGTATTCGCGGTAGATGTTCTGCACCGCGTCGATCCGGGCGAAGAACGCGTCGAGGGCGGCGGGATCGAAGTGGCTGCCCCGGCCCTCGATCAGGATCTCGCAGGCCCGCTCGAACGTGAACGCCGGTTTGTACGGCCGGGCCGAGGTCAACGCGTCGAAGACGTCGGCCACCGCGGTGATCCGGCCCTCGATCGGGATGTCGTCGCCCGCCAGCTGCTTGGGGTATCCGGTGCCGTCCCAGCGTTCGTGGTGGGACAGCGCGATGCGGGCGGCGATCTGCAGCAGGGGGTATTCGGGGTTGCCCAGGATCGCGGGGCCCAGACCGCAGTGGCCTTGGAGGACCCCCTCTTCGTCTTCGTCGAGGTGCGCGACGATCGTGCAGCCGTGGTCCGAGTGCTTCTTCATGACCTCGAACTGTTCTTGGGTCAGCTTGCCGGGCTTGAGCAGGATCGAGTCGGGCACGCCGATCTTCCCCACGTCGTGCAGCTTCGACGCCAACGCGACGCGGTCGGCCCCGTCGGCGTCGTAGCCCAGTTCCAGGCAGATCTCCCGGACATACAAGCTCACCCGGCGGACGTGGTGCCCGGTGTCGTCGTCGCGGAACTCGGCGGCCCGCGCCAGAGCCTGGATCACCTCTTGCCGGCTGCGGTGGAGTTCGCGCGTGCGGAGCCGGACCTTGATCTCGAGGTTGGTCTTGTGGTCTTCCAGCTCGCGCTGATACGCGGCGGATCGGCGGGCGGCGTTGCGGTAAGCGATCTGGTCGACCACCTGCCGGGCGAGCAGCGCGAGCGACTCGCGCTGGCCGGCGTCCAGGTCGCCGGGTTCGGGCGAGATCAGGCAGAGGGTGCCCAGCGCGTGGCCGTTGGGATCGACCAGCGGCGCCCCGGCGTAGAACCGGATGTGGGGGGGGGCGGTCACGAACGGGTTGTCGCGGAAGCGCGGATCGCGGCGGGCGTCGGTGACGACCGTGACCTCGTCGGGCCGGAGGATCGCGTGGCTGCAGAACGCCTGGTCTCGCCCGCTCTCGCAGCCGTCGAGGCCGACCGAGGACTTGAACCACTGACGTTGCTCGTCGACCAGACTGACCAGGGCGATCGGCACGCCGAAGACCAGGGTGGCCATCCGCACGATCTCGTCGAACCCCCGCTCCGCGCAGGTGTCCAGCAACTCGCAGTCGTGCAGGGCCCGCAGCCGGTCCTCTTCGTTTTCGGGCAAAGGCGCAGCCTGCATATCCGGGTTTATCGTCCCCGGCCCGATCCCGGTTGAGCCGCCGGCCCCTGAATGTGACCCGCCGCGTTGGTCCGCGGGGCGATCCGACAACCCGATACCGATCAGACGGGATGGAACGGTTGTGCGGGCGTTACCCCGCGTGGTCCTCCCGCCGGGTGACGTGCCCGTGGCGGAGCATCCACGTCACCAGCACGATCGAGGCCCCGGCCACCACCGTGAACGCCAGCACCGCCGCGCCGCCGAACGGCCCCCGCCAGTCCGACATCAGGCTCCCCACCACCGGCGGCCCCACCGCCAGCAAGACCCGGTCGTCCAGCCCCTCGTTCTTGTGTGCCGCGGTCACCGTGTAGTCGCCCGGCGTGGCGACGGTGAAGACGAACTCGCTGTTGGCCCGCCCGTTGTTGAACATCTGGGTCTGGCTCTTTTCGTACTTGGCCTGGCCGACGTGGAGGAACTCGCCGGTCGCGTCGTCGCGGACGTCGAGGTCCAGGGCCGGGGCTTCGCGGAACACCGCGGTGGTGTCGAACGCTTCGCCGCGGTACTCGCCGATCCGCTCGTAATAGACGAGATAGGTCCCGGGCCGGTCGATCGTCAGCGTCGCCTGGCCGGGGGCGACCAGCCGCTGCATTCGGCCCACCGTTTCATCGACCTGCGCCCGGGCCACCGTGAGCGACGCGGTGAACGCCGCCACCCCGACGAGCATCAGCACGAACGCCAGCCCGTACCAGCCACGCGAAGGTCGGCGGTCGGTCGGTCCGGTCGATGATTCGGCGCTTGAATCGGAAGGCTCTTCGGTAGAAGAGCGGTTTGTTTTGGCGGCGGCGGCTTTCGGCATCAAGGAAGCATAGGCCCGAGGATTCAACGGCCCAACTCCTTGAGCAGACGGCGAAACTCGGGCCGGAGGTCCTCCGCGATACGCGGCGAGCACGACGGGGTGACGTCACGCGATTTCATCAACTCCACGGAATCCGCCAAGCCCTTGGCCCGACTCAATTCGCTCCGGACACCGGGATAGTTCGGAAACAGGAGTCGACACCGAAGCCCACGGACTGAGTCCGTGGGCGGCCCAGCCATGAAATGGCTGGGCTTCTCCAAGGTTCCAAAGCATCACCCCACCCCGCTCCGTTTGCTCACGGCGACGGCGGCTCGACGCCCGCGGCCTCGGCCAGTTCTTCGATGAACCGGTGGTCCGTGTCGTTCTCCATCGAAAGGGGGAACATCCAGACCTCGCCGTCGTCGAGCACGACCGTGACCTGGGTGTCCCAGATCCAGTCGTCGCTCCACGTCGCGTCGATCGAGGCGATCTCGTCGAACGCGATGACCGCCTCGGGTGTCGGCCAGTCGGCGTTGTAGAGGACCAGCCGGCGGTCGGTGAGGGCGTAGAGCCCGTCGGCGACGTCGAGCATCGCGTCGGAGTAGAAGTAACG
>JBCBSA010000149.1:0-6819 GCA_039819425.1 Planctomycetota bacterium | reverse complement strand
GGTGTGCCGGTCGGACCTGAACCTGCCCCAGCCGATCCCGAAACTGCTGTCGATCTACCTGCTGATGGCGATCGGGCTGCACGGCGGGGTCGAGCTGGCGCGGAGCGACCTGGACGGGACCGTGTTCGCGGTGCTGGGGGCGGCGGTGGCGTTGTCGGCGTTGGTGCCGCTGTGGACGTTTGCGTTCTTGCGGCTGCGGCTGGGGGCGGCGGACGCGGCGGCGATGGCGGCGACGTACGGGTCGATCTCGGCGGTGACCTTCATCACGGCCGGCAACTTCCTGGACAACCTCGACCACCCCGACCCGGGCTACACCCCCGGCGGCTACATGGTCGCGGCGATGGCGCTGATGGAGTCGCCGGCGATCGTGGTGGGGGTGCTGCTGCACCGCTTGTTTGCTTCCCCCGAAGGTGAAGACTCGAGCGGCGGCGGCAAGCGTGAGAAATTGGATTGGGGGGAGCTGTTCCGGGAGGCGTTCCTGAACGGGGCGGTGGTGGTGTTGGTGGGGGCGTTGGTGATCGGCACGGCGATCGGGGAGGCGGGCTGGCAGAGCGTTCGGCCGTTCATGTACGACCCGTTCAAGGGGGTGTTGTGTTTGTTTCTGCTGGACATGGGGCTGGTGGCGGCGCGTCGGCTGCGGGACCTGCGGTCGTGCGGGGGGTGGCTGATCGGGTTCGCGGTGTTGAGCGCGCCGCTGCACGCGATGTTGGGGATGGTGGTGGCGAGGGCGCTCGGGGTGGGGCCGGGGGACGCGCTGATGCTGGCGGTGCTGGCGGGCAGCGCGAGCTACATCGCGGTGCCGGCGGCGATGCGGCTGGCGGTGCCCGAGGCGAACCCGAGCCTGTACGTGACGATGTCGCTGGCGGTGACGTTCCCGGTGAACATCACGGTGGGGATCCCGCTGTACATGGCGGTGATCAAGTGGTGGTGGGGGTAGCGCTTGGATGCGTTGTCGCCGTTAGCCCCGGGCTTTGCCCGGGGCAACCGGGACACGCCCCCCGGCAAAGCCGGGGGTTAAACGGATCGAACCCATCGCGGTGAAACGATAGAAAAGCCTGGAGATCTCGACGATGCGTGACGTGAGACGGCTGGAAGTGGTGATCGACGCGGTGCACGTCGACGAGTTGCTGCGGCGGATGCGTGAGGCGGGGGTCGAGGGCTACACCGTGATCCGCGGGGCGGCGGGGTGGGGCGATCGGGGGACGCGCCTGCCCGACGGGGTGTCGGGCGTGTTCGAGAACTGCGTGGTGTTGTGTGCGATCGCGCCGGAGACGGAAGAGGCGGTGGGGTCGGCGGTGGCGCCGGTGCTGAAGCGGTTCGGCGGGGTGGCGCTGGTGAGCGACGCGCGGATGGTGACGCCCTGAAGGCCGGCGTCAGCGGGCGACGAGGTCGCGGGCCCAGGCGGGGGTGTCGTCGAGCAGGCGTCGGAGCGAGTGGCGGCGGGTGTGGTAGTAGGCGATGACGGCGGCCTGGAAGGCGAGGCCGACGACGAGGACGACGCCGTAGAAGGCGACGGTGAGCTGGCGGAAGAGGTCGCGGTAGGGCTCGAGGAGGTCGGCGATCTCGGGGTTGCGGGCGACGGCCTCGGCGTAGAGGTCGGGGCCGAACCAGGCGGCGTGGGCCGACCAGAGGCAGTAGACGGTGAGCCCGGCGGTGAGGCCGATCTGGTTGAACGTGAGGACGCGGGGGCCGGCCGGGTCGAGGCGGCGCAGGGCGTTGCGGCCGCGGAACTCGAAGACGGTGCAGGCGGCGAGGCAGGCGGCGACAAAGGCCGCCCGCCAGCCGAAGACCGCGAACGGCAGCGACAGCACGGCGAAGACCGCGAGGGTGACGGCGCTGAACGTGGCGACGCGGACCGCTCGGCGGATCGGGGCGTGGGCCAGCTTCGCGGCGGCGAGTTGGGCGTGCTGCTCGGCGGTGATTCCGGGAGCGGCGGCGGGTGCTTGGGCAGCGGCGGAGGCAGTGGCGGCGTGTTGGGGCAACGCGGTCATGCCGATTTATCGGCGAGATGGCTATAGGCGTGGAGAGGAAAATTCAGTCGAGGTCGATCGAGACGGGGGCGTGGTCGGAACAGGCGAGGCCGGCGACGCGGTGGGTCTCGGCCCCGCGGAAGCGGCGGGCGGCGGGGGGGTTGGCCAAGAGGTAGTCGATGCGCCAGCCGCGGTCCTTGGCGCGGGCCTGGCCGCGGTTGGACCACCAGGAGTACGGGCCGTCGACGTCGCCGGCGTGTTCGCGGACGAGGTCGCGCCAGCCGACGTCGAGCAGGTCGGCGAACCATTGGCGTTCGTGGGGGAGGAAGCCGGACTGGTTCTGGTTGGACTTGGCGTAGAAGATGTCGCGCTCGGTGTGGGCGATGTTGAGGTCGCCGGCGACGACGGTGGGGGTGCGGGCGCGTTTGAGTTTGGTGGCCCAGGGGAGGAAGCGTTTCATCCAGGCTTCCTTGATCTGTTGGCGTTCGGGCGACGACGAGCCGGAGGGGAGGTAGACGCTGACGGCCTGCACGCCGTCGGTCTTGACGCGCAGGACGCGGCCTTCGTCGTCGGGGTCGTCGTCTTCGAGGCCGGTGGCGACGACGGTGTGGGGCTTGCGAGACCAGACGGCGGTGCCGGCGTAGCCGGGTTTTTCGGCGGGATGCCAGGTGACGTACCAACCGTCGGGGTCGACCCACTCGGCGGGGAGCTGGTCGGGGCGGACGCGGATCTCCTGGAGCAAGAGGACGTCGGGGGCGATCGCGTCGATCTGCTCGGCGAAGCCTTTCTTCAGGGCGGCGCGGAGGCCGTTGACGTTCCAGGTGGTGATCCGCATGGCCGTGATCGTCAATCTATTTTTGTAGAGCCGAGGCCGTCCCAGCGGTGGGCGGCGATGGCGGCGACGATGCGCTCGGCGGCGTCGATGGCGGCGCAGCCCTGCTCAGCGGAGACGACGGGCGTGCCGCCTTCCCGGGCGCAGCGGAGGAACGCCGTGGCCTGCGCCGTCAGCGGGTCCTCTTCTTCCGGGGGCAGGTCCATCTCGAGCTCTTCGAGGTTGATCAGGTCGGTGAAGTCGAGATCGGAGAGGTCGGCCCCGGCGGCGAGCTGTTGCTTGACGTCGGAGAGGGCGGCGTCGTTGCCGGACTTGCGGATGATCAGGCCGGTGCGTTTAGCGTAGTCGAGGGTGACGTAAGCCTCTTCGTTGAAGAGGCGGAGCTTGCGGGTGGTGTTGAGGGCGAGCCGGCTGCCGGTCATGGTGGCGACGCAGCCGTTGGCGAAGGTGAGGCGGGCGTCGCAGACGTCTTCGTGGTCGCCGAGGACCGCGACGCCCACGGCGTCGACCTTCGCGATCGGGGACTGGGCGAGCATCAGCAGGATGTCGAGGTCGTGGATCATCATGTCCATGACGACGCCGACGTCGAGCGAGCGGAAGGTCATCGGGCTGACGCGGTCGACTTCCATGAAGCGGGGGACGAGCTTAAGTTTTTCCACGCCGCGGACGGCGGGGTTGAAGCGTTCGGTGTGGCCGACCTGGAGCACGGCGTCGTGTTTCTTGGCGAGGGCGGCGAGCTCCATCGCCTCGGCGAGCGTGCCGGCGAGGGGTTTTTCGATGAGGCAGGCGACGCCACGCTCGAGCAGCGGGGCGGCGGCGGGGGTGTGGAAGCGGGTGGGCACGGCGACGGAGACGCCGAGGAGGTCGGGTTCTTTTTCGAGCAGTTCGGCGGAGTCGCGGTAGGCCCGGCAGCCGTACTGGTCGGCGAGGGTTTCGCGGCGGTCTTCGTCGTGGTCGACGACGGCGGCGAGCTCGACGCCGGGCATCTGGTGATAGGTGCGGGCGTGATGTCCGCCCATGCGTCCGACGCCGACGACGGCGACGCGGGCGGGGGCGTTTTCGTGGCTTGGCATGGGCGTAGTCTATCGGCAAGCGGAGTCAGAACAGGCGTGAGTGGTAGAATCCTGACGATGTCACGACGCCGTTCGCCCACCCCTGAGTCGCCCCAGCCGCTGCACCGCAAGCCGGTGATCGGGATCACCATGGGCGAGCCCGGCGGGATCGGGCCGGAGGTGATCGTCAAGGCGTTGGCCGATCCGGCGGTGCGGAAGTTGGCCCGATTTGTGGTGTACGGGCTCAACGAGTTGATGGCGTACGCGACGGACCTTGCCGAGGTGGACGTGTATTGGCACCGCTTGCAGCACGACTCGCCGCGGGCCGAGTACGGGCTGGTCCACGACGTGGTGGTGCTGGACTACGACGAGTATTCGGTGCTGGCGGCGCGGGACAACGGGCCGTCGAAGCTGGGCGGGCAGGCGTCGATGCGCTTCCTCGACGACGCGATCGCCGCGGCGCATCGGCCGATCGACGACGCGGGGATCGACGCCCTGGTCACCGCGCCGATCTGCAAAGAGTCCTGGCGCATGGCCGGCTTCCGCTACCCCGGGCACACCGAGCTGTTGCAAAAACGCTGCAAAGCCCGCCGCGCCGCCATGATGTTCCACGCCCCCCCCCCGGAAGTTTCAACTTCACGGGCGGGAGCCGCGGTTGATCCGGCGGAGGTGCCCGAACCGCGGCCGTCGCTCAACGTCGTGCTGGCGACGATCCACGTCCCGCTCATGGACGTGCGCAACCTGCTCACCATCGGCTGCGTCTTCGACCCCATCGACCTCGGCCACCAGGCGATGCAACGCCTCGGCATCCCGAACCCCAAGATCGCCGTCTGCGGCCTCAACCCCCATGCCGGGGAGAACGGTCTGTTTGGCGATGAAGAGACCCGCATCATCAAGCCCGCCATCGAGGTCGCCCGCCAAGCCGGCATCGATGCCCGCGGCCCGTTCCCCGCCGACACGCTCTTCACGCCTCGGCTGCGCGAGAAGTACGACCTCATCGTTGCGATGTACCACGATCAAGGATTGATTCCGGTGAAGATGCTGGCGTTCGACGAGGCGGTGAACGTTACGCTCGGGCTGCCCATCGTCCGCACCAGCGTCGACCACGGCACCGCGTTCGACCTCGTCGGCAAGAACCAGGCGAACCCCGGCTCGATGAAAGCCGCGATCCGGTTGGCGGCTCAGTTGGCCCGCGGCGAAGCGGCCGGCGGGGCGGCTCGCGAGGCGGTGTGAGTTCAGTTCTATGTCGACGTACTGCAACCCGCTGCCGCTGCCGAATTATCCGCGGGGGCGCTACGCCGACGGCAGTCACGACGCGCAGTACGACGGCTGGCGAAGCGGCGTGCGGCGCGACTTCCGGGAGACGGCCGACCCGTCGGTGATCTACGATGACGGCCGATATATCCTCTACAGCTCGGCGGGGATGGCGTGGACCAGCGACGACGGCGGGGCGACGTGGCAGCATCGGCCGGTCGAGCCGTACGACATCGGGTATGCGCCGACGGTGGTGAAGCACGGCGGGCGTTACCTGCTGACGGCGTGTCACGCGTCGGTGTGGGCGAGTGATGATCCGCTGGGGCCGTTCGAGGAATTGGGGCCGATCCGTGGCGTGCACGGTGGCGAGCTCGAACCCGCGGCGAAGTTCTACGACCCGATGTTGTTCAGCGACGACGACGGCCGGCTGTACGTGTACTGGGGGTTAGCGGACGACGGGATCAAGGGGGTGCAGTTGGACGCCGACGATCCGACGCAGGCGGTGAGCGAGCGGGCGGTGATGTTCGCCTACGACCCGGCCCACGTGTGGGAGCGCTTCGGCGAGTTCAACGAGGACGCGAGCAAGAGTTTTGTTGAGGGGCCGTGGATGCTCAAAGCGGCGGGGCGGTACTACCTGACGTACACCGCGCCGGGGACGGAGTTCGCCAGCTACGGGATGGGGGCGTACGTCGCCGACGCGCCGCTCGGGCCGTTTCGGTACCAGTCGCACAACCCGATCTGCGAGAGCCGGCACGGGCTGATCCGCGGAGCGGGGCATGGGTGTGTGATTCACGGGCACCACGATCGGCTTTGGGCGTTCTTCACCTGCGGGGCGCAGACGGCGCACAACTTCGAGCGACGCGTCGGGATGGCTCCGGCCCGTATCGACGAGCAGGGCGAGTTACGCGTCGGCCCGGTAAGTGAACGGCCGATGCCGATTGCCCCCGGAAATAGAGCAGCCGGCGGGGACAAGACCGCGGGGCTGGTTCCGGTGAACCGGGCGAAGGCGGTGTCGGCGTCGTCGATCGCCACGGGGCGGGAGCCGGCTTACGCCAACGACGGGGACTTGCGGACGTGGTGGCAGCCCACGTCCGGGAGCGGGGGACGAGCGGTCCTGACGACGTCGTTCAACGGTCGCTTCCGGGTGTCGGCGGCGAGGCTGGCTTGGGCCGAGCCGGGGCTGGACTACGCGGCGGGGCGGACGCCTGAGCCGGTGCCGTTCACGCTGGAGTTGTGCGACGGTGAGCCGAGTGCCGACGTCTCATGGCGGGTCGTGGCGGACAACCGCGGCGGTGATGAACTGTTGATCGACTACCGCACATTCGAGCCGACGGACGCGACGGCGGCGCGGGTCGTGGTGCACGGGTCACCGGGGTATGCGTGGGGGATCGCCGACGTGACGGTGTTCGGCGTGGAGTCAGCGGGGTGACGACAAGGATGACGGGCGGGGCCAGACGGTGCGGCCGCTGGCGTCGATGTAGCGGCGCTGGCCGTCGACGGTGACCGAGGCGAGGCCGCGTTCGTGGGGCCAGGCGTCGTCGAAGCGGGGGTCGATCGCGTAGGTGCCGTCGGGGGTGATGTAGCCCCAGGCGACGCCGTTGAAGGCGGGGGCGAGGCCCTCGGAGAAGGGGCGGGCGGCGAGGATCACCCGGCTCGATCGCGATGTTGGCCTTCTAATTGCCAAACTCAAGGAGCGAGGCATTGCCGAGAA
>JBCBSA010000148.1:0-6824 GCA_039819425.1 Planctomycetota bacterium | reverse complement strand
TCGCGGCGGTCGGCGGCGAGCGCGGCCACGGCGTCGCGCTTCTCCTCGACGGCGGCGTCGAGCTCGGCTTCGTTCATCCGCTGGATCATGCGCCAGGCCGAGGACGCGTCGAGCACGTCGTCCTGGACCCAGTCGGCCGCGGGGTGCCAGGGGTTGGCTTTCTTGCGAGCGAACGGCTCCAGGTAGAACGCCTGCCGCACGGCCTCGGGCGAGTGCTTAAGTACGCGGGTCACGGCGTCGCCGGCCTCGGGGTCTTCGGGACGCAGGCGCTCTTCGATCCAGTCGCGGGCCAGCGCGTCGAGGTCGGTCGTCGGGTCGTCGGCGAGGCGCGGCGCGGCGAAGACGTTGGCGTCGATCCACGTCTCGTCGCGGACAAAAGGCCCGCCCCAGCCGCCGCCCCGCACCCAGGTCATCACCCCGGCGAAGTTCACCCGCTCGGCCGCGGCGGCCAACCCGAAGCGTTGACTGTTGTCTTGAGCTTCCGGGGGGGCTTCCGGGGGCCCGTCACGCCAGAGGGGGGCCTGCCAGTTGGGGACGCCGCCCTTGGCCTCGAACTCGCGCTGGCACTGCAGCTCGTACAGGATCGGCCGTTGGCCGCAGCGCAGGCTCGCGCGGTTCCACGGCTGGTACCGCCAGAAGTCGGTCTCGGTGAACTTGAACGACAGGATCAGCCGGTCGTCGTCGGGGTCACCCGGCAAGCGCCCGGCGACGCGTTCGGCGAGCTCGGGGGTGTCGTGCATGCCACCGGGCCGGACGTTCCAGGCCCGCGCGATCAGCCGTTTGTTGTGTTGCTGCACGACGAGTTCGTGGGCCTGCGTCAGCGCCTGCACCACCCGGTCGGCCCGGCCGAAGCCGCTGCACCGCGGGCAGTGCGGCGTGTAGAGGTCGTTGCCCATCAGGTGCGGCAGCCGCTGCGCGTCGGTGTCCCCGAACCGCAGCACCACCCCCGCCACGCCCGGCCAGCGCCGCAGCATCCCGTCGAGCGCGTCCCACGCGTGCTTCCACGCCGCGTCGCTCGCCGGGCACAGCACGCCGGGCCGGTTCTTGCACGTCAGCCCCAGCACGTTCCGCTCGACCAGGTCCCGCGCCAGCACCAGCACGTCGTAGAACAGGTACACCTCCATCCCCGCCGCGGCGCAGGCCTCGATCCGCCGGGTCACCCCGTCCGCCGTCTGCTGCACCCACCGCCGCAGCTCGACGTCCGCCACCGCCTCGGGGCTGGGCACCCCCGACAGCCCCGACGTCTCGTACAGCACCTGCCCGGTGTACCCCAGCGACTTCAACTCGGCCGGATCGAGGTAGCTCGAATCGATGTCCGGCTCGCCGGGGTTCTTGATCGTGGTGGCCAGCTTGAGCATGTCGTTCAATCAGCCCCCGTTCCCGTGTCCCTCGGCCCGCCGGAAACGCGCAAGCCGCAGGCATCGCAAGATGATAAGCCAAAGACGGCCCGGTCATCACGCATACCCCAGCCGCTCGAGGTCGTCTTCGTCGAGCCCGAAGTGGTGGCCGATCTCGTGCAGCAGCGTGATGCGGATCTCTTCGGTCAGCCGGGCGTGGGCCTCGGCCGTGTAGCGCACCCCCGAGTACCCCGCCAGCCGCATGATCGGCCCCCGGAACAGCATCATCCGGTCCGGCACCGCGGGCTCGGCCTCGACGCTCCGCTCGGTCAGCGGGGTCCCGTCGTGCAGCCCACACAAATCGTCGTCGCCCGGCGTCATGCCCAGGCTCTCCAGCAGGTCGGCCGTCGGCTCGTCGTCCACGATCAGCGGCACCTCGGCCAGCAGCTCGTGCAGCGCCGGCGGCAGCGCGTCGACCTGCCGGTCCAGCAGCCGATCGAACTCGTCGCGGTCGCGGCGGGACACCATCGCGGGCAGTCTACCCGGCCCGATACAATCTCCCGCTATGGCCGCGCCGCCCGACGACCGCCCGCACGTCTTCGACCACGCCCCCGACTCCCTCGCGGAGCTGTTCGGGGACTGGGGGTTACCGCGCTTCCGCGCCAAGCAGGTGCTCGACTGGGTCTACGCCAAGGGCGTCGCCGACCCCCGGAAGATGACCAACCTCTCGGGGCGGGACCGCGAGCTGCTGCATGAGAAACTGCGGTTCGTCGACGGGGCCGTCGTCCGCCACCAACACGCCACCGACGGCACGCAGAAGCTGCTCATCGACTGGTCGCTCGACGCGGCCCCGACCAACCCGCTCGCCGTGCTGGGGTCCACGTCCAACCAGACCGAGTGCGTGATGATCCCCGTTGAGCGAAGTGAATCGTCCCGCCCCCGGAAGACCGCGTGCATCTCCAGTCAAGTCGGCTGCCCCGTCGGCTGCCGCTTCTGCGCCTCGGGCCTCGGCGGGCTCGACGGCAACCTCACCGCCGGCCAGATCGTGCAGCAGGCGTGGCAGCTCCAACAACTCCCCGGCGTCGATCGGCTGACCAACATCGTGTTCATGGGCATGGGCGAGCCGATGGCCAACCTGCGGGCCGTGCTGCCGGCGGTGCGCACGCTCGCGGCCGACTGGGGCATGAGCCTCTCGGCCCGCCGGATCACGGTCAGCACCGTCGGCGTCCCCGCAGGCATCCGCCGCCTCGCCGAGCTCGACCTACCCGTGACGCTGGCCGTGTCGCTGCACGCGCCCAACGACGAGCTGCGTAAGCAGATCATCCCCTGGGCCGAGCGGGTCAGCATCGCCCAGCTCCTCGACGCCGGCCGGGACTACTTCGCCAAGACCGGCCGGGAGATCACGCTCGAGTACATCCTGCTGGGCGGCCTCAACGACCAGCCCGGCCACGCTCGGGAGCTGGCCAAGGTCGCCAAAACGCTCCGCAGCAACGTCAACCTCATCCGCTACAACGAGGTCGACGGATTGCCCTACCGCCGCCCCGCGGACGACGACGTTCAACGCTTCCAGAACCTCTTGAAATCTTCCGGGGTGAACGTCCACGTCCGGGCCAGCCGCGGCCGCGACATCGCCGCGGCGTGTGGGCAGTTGCGGCACGAAGCCGCGGCCGTGTAAATTGGTTGATTCAAACTCCCGGAAGCGGCGTTGCCACTTCCAAGCCCCCGGAGGATGGGGCCGCGTAGCTCAGTTGGATAGAGCGGTTGTTTCCGGAGCAACAGGTCGCAGGTTCGAGCCCTGCCGCGGTCATTGGACAAGCCATCATTCACGAGCGATCGTCCGCGGCGGGGTTAGGATGCTCGCCATGCGATGGGCGCACCGGATCTGGGAAGACTTCAACGGGCTGATCACGCCCGCCGACCTGATGGGCGTGGCGGGGATGTGGCTGTACAAGGGCACGGCCCGGCGGACGACGGCGGTGGCGCTGACGTTTGGGGGGCTTCTGCTGCTGGGGCGGAAAGTCGAGACGGGGGTGTCGCTGGGGTCGGCGTTGTCGGGGACGGGGCTGATCCTGCTGGTGAGTTGCCTGGGCGGGTTGACGCTGATGGTGATGTCGGGGTCGGTGGCGCGGCGGGACCTGATGCTGGCCGAGGCGAAGGGGGCGAACCTGCTGGAGAACATGAAGAAGTCGCGGGCGGCGGTGCACGCCGACGGGCTGTGGCGGAGCGTGTTCGCCCACGAACAGGCGTTGGCCCGGCCGGCCGACGTCGAGGCGGAGCGGGCGGCGCTGCGTGAGCACGCCGACGCGATCGAAGAGGTGATGGCCAACGTCTTCCGCGGCGCGGCCGAGCCCCCGGAAGTGATCGATGCGTTGGGGTTGACCGAAGAGGGCTTCCACCTGGCGTTCGATTACGCGGTGCGGGCGCCGCTGCCGCGGAGCGTGCTGCGGCGGCGTTTGCGGTACGACCTGTCGAAGGTCTCGCACTGGTACGACGGGGCGCCGTTCCACCCGACGGACACGAAGTTGGAGCAGCAGTTCCAGGCGGGCGACGCGCTGGGCGACGCGCAGAACATGGCCGGCATGGGCGTGTTCGACTCGCTGCGGCGGGCCCGGCTGCGGGCGACGCAGGCGCTGTGGATGCGGTTTATCACGCGGGCGATCCAGGTGCGGGTCGCGCAGGCGTGCCGGACGCTGGACGAGGACTACCCGGACTTCGATTTCCTGCCGGACCATTTGCTGTGGCCGAACGCGAAAGCGGAGGCGGCGTTGGCGGGCCGGCTGGGGGACGAGGCGCTCGGGGACCTGATCGACACGCGGCGGCGGGTGTTCCGCCGGGTGTTCAACCGCGAGCCCGAGCTGGCGAAGAACCTGATGAAGAAGGCGGTGTACCCGAACTTCGAGCTGGCGACGGAGCTCCGCCGGCGGTTCGACCCCGAGTATGTGCTCGGCGGGCTGGACGTGACGTGGGCGGAGGACCTCAACGGCTTCGGCCGGGCGATCCCCGCGGGGTCACGCCGATACCGGCGGGTGCGGTCGTTCGTCGAGCGCTGCCGGGCGGTGCAGGACGGGTTGGCGCAGCGGGTGCCGCTCGACGGCCTGGACGGGCGGGAGCGGCGGGCGGTGCGGGTGGCGGCGCACTGCGGGCAGGACGCGTCGTTGTCGGCGGTGCTGCCGAAGGCGGCGCGGATCGAACGGTTGCTGCGGGCGGTGCGGGTGTACCACACGTTGGCGCGGCTGGAGCTGGTGGACTACGAGTTTTATCTGGATCGGATTTTGGCGTGAGGGCGTCAAGACAGCCCCGGGTCATTGACCCGGGGCTAAATTGAGAAGCGGATGCCGAAACTTCCGGGGGGGGTCAGTAGCGGATTTTTTTGATCATGCCTTCCTTGGCCGCGTCGACGGCGGTGAGGATGACCTGCAGGGCGCGGTAGCCCTCGTCGCCATTGATCTGGGGCTTGCGGCGTTTGAGGATGCAGTCGGTGAAGATGTCGCTGACGCCGGAGCTGACCTGTTTTTCGTTGGTGGCGGTCTCGCCGACGACGTGGCGTTCCTTGGTGCCGTCGGCGTAGTCGACCATGACGCCGTAGGTGGGGTCCATGCCGATGCGCATGACGCCGTTGGTGGCGTGGAGGACGGTGCCGTTGTCTTCGATGCGGCCGTAGTTGGTCCAGGAGATGTGGATCGAGCCGATGGTGCCGGCCTCGGTCTTGAGGGTGAGGTAGGCGTTGTCGTCGACGGCGATGGGCTTGCCGTTGGGGTACTTCTTGTCGAGGGTGTCGATGAAGCCGCCGACGTGGGTGAACTCTTCGCCCAGGAGGAAGCGCATGAGGTCGGCCTTGTGGATGCCCAGGTCGCCGTTGACGCCCATGACGGCCTGGGCCTTCTTGAAGAACCAGGACTTGGCCCCGTCGACGGACCAGTGGTCGGCCCCGCCGTGCTTGAAGTTGGTCTCGAAAGCGAGGATCTTGCCGAGCTTGCCCTGGTCGAGGACTTCCCGGGCTTTGACGTGGGCGGGCATGAGGCGCTGGTTCATGCCGATCATGAGGTACTTCTTGGCCTTCTTGGCGGCGGCGATCATGGCCTTGGCTTCTTGTTTGGTCGTGGCCATGGGCTTTTCGACCAGGACGTGGAGGCCGGCCTTGAACGCGTCGATGGACTGCGGGGCGTGCAGGGCGTTGGGCCCGGCGACGACGACGGCGTCGAGGTCCAGCTCTTCGTCGGCGAGGAGCTTTTCGTGGCTGGTGAACGGCTTGGCGTCGTAGCACTCGGCGATCGAGCGGACGCGGTCTTTCACCGGGTCGGCGATCGCGACGACGACCGAGTCGGGGTGGGCGTGGATCTCGGGGAGGTGGCGACGCTGGGCGATGGCTCCGGCGCCGATGACGCCGTAACGGACGGGCTTGGGCATGGTGGAACTCTCAGGAAGATTTCTAAGGAAGCCGGGAACGGAGGAAGGCAGGAATTAAGACAAAGTTATGAAGCGGAGTCGTAGGGATTGAGGACGCGGCGGACTTCGAGTGTAGGCTTATTGAAATTCATCAAGAGGCCGTGGCGGCGTTCGAGAGCTCGAAGGTAAGACCGAGCAACGGCGAAGTGAACCGGCTCCAGTTTTTTCACCGCTTTCAGTTCAACTAAAACAAGGTCTTCCACGAACAGGTCGAGACGCTGCCGACCGACCTCAACGCGATCATAACGGATAATGAGTTCTTTCTGAGATACAACGCTCAGACCACGCTTATGCAATTCAAGGATCAACGCTTTTTCGTAAATCGACTCCAAAAACCCCGGACCGAGCCGACGGTGGACCTCGATCGCGGCACCGATGATCGACTCGGTCAGCGATTCCAGTTCCATGCCTTAATTCCTGCCTTCCTCCGTTCTTACTTTCCTAAGAAAATCGATCTCACTTAATCTCCGACAGCTTGACCGGGCAGCGGTGCCTGGCGGACTGGGTGACGGCTTCGAGGACGCGCTGGGTCTGGTAGGCGTCGGCGAAGTCGGGCAGGGGGACGACGGGCTTCTTGTTGGCCAGGGCCAGACACATGTCGGCGGCCTGGTTGATGAAGCCGTGCTCGTAGCCGATGGCGTGGGCGGTGGGCCACCAGGCGCCGGCGTAGGGGTGGTTGGCGTCGCCGTTGGAGACGTTGATCGTGGACCAGCCCTGGAGCTTTTCGGGGAGGGTGGCGTCGTACCACTCGAGCTCGGTCATGCGCTCGAAGTTGAACTTGATCGCGCCGCGTTCGCCGTGGACTTCGAGCTTGTTGCCGTTCTTGTCGCCGGTGGAGAGGCGGGTGGCCTCGAAGGTGGCGACGGCGCCGCCCTTGAACTCGGCGGTGAAGACGACGGCGTCGTCGACGGTGGAGCGGGCCTTTCGGGATTTCTGGGTCTTCGCGCCGCGTCCGGAGATCTCACCGCGTTCGCCGTGGACTTCGAGCTTGTTGCCGTTCTTGTCGCCGGTGGAGAGGCGGGTGGCCTCGAAGGTGGCGAC
>JBCBSA010000147.1:0-6877 GCA_039819425.1 Planctomycetota bacterium | reverse complement strand
GGGCCGAGCTTCGGGGGGCACCCGTCACGGCCTCCCGCCGTCGGACGCCAAGTCGCTGCTGCTGGGCATGGCCGACGCGGTGCTGACACGGCGGGCTTAAAGCCCTTGCCACAGGCCGCCGTGCCCTGGGATTTTCCGCCGAGCGGATAGGCCGTGACGGGTGCCCCCCGAAGCTCGGCCCGGAACACGGAGGGCGACAGGCCGGTTTGATCACCGACAGCCGCCGATAAGGTTTTTCCGGGCAACAGTTCCATCTTGAAGCCGCCCGATCTAGACTTGATGGATTAAGATGTAGGTCTTTCCCTAGCCGAGAAAAGGGAATGCCAGAGACACACCGCGCCACCACGCAGAGACTCGAATGAGTGAGCCGCGCCGACGAGTGTTGGTCTTCGGGGGCAACGGGACGGACCCGCAGCCCGGAGGCGGCTCGTCTGCAGGTGTTCCGAGAATGGGGATTCCGGGGGCGGGGATTCCGGGGGCGGGGGTGCAGGTCGAGCCGAGCGTAGCCGAGCTGCTGTCCGAGCACTACGACGTGACGGTGACGGCGTCGATGGACGAGGCGCTGGCGGCGCTGCGGGCCGACGACTACCACGCGGTCTTCGCCGAGGTCGGCGACTTCCTGCCGCTGGAACGCGCCTTGGTCGGCGACAAGTCCAGCCTGGTGCTCAACACCATCGGCGAGGGCGTGTGCATCGTCGACGCCGACGGTCGGCTGTCGTGGTCCAACAAACGCATGCGGGGCTTCAGCCCCGAGACCACCGAGCACACCAAACGCATCTGCCTCCAGGCGATGTCCATCTTCCGCTCCCAGGTCAGCCCCCACGGCGAAACCACGCAGCGCCGCAGCAAGAAGTTCACCTTCCAGGACGGCCAGAACTACTACGAGATGATCTGCTCGCCGGTGCTCGACGACGAGGCCCGGGTGGTGCAGGTCGTCGCGGTGGTGTGGGACGCCTCGAGCGGCAAACGGCTTCAGTCCAAGATCGATGCCATCGACGCCTCGGGCCGCGAGCTCGCCCGCATCCAGGGCGACGCCGTGGCCAGCAAGACCCCGCCCGAACGGCTGAAGCTGCTCCAAGAAAAGATCATCAAGTACTCCAAGGACCTGATGCACTTCGACCACTTCGCGATCCGCCTGCTCGACAAGCGGGCCAACAAGCTCGAGGTCGTCATCGCCGAGGGCCTGCCCCCCGAAGCCTTGGAGATCGACCTGTACGCCCAGCCCGAGGGCAACGGCATCTCCGGCTACGTCGGCTCCACCGGCCGGTCCTACATCTGCCACGACACCGAGAAAGACCCCCGCTACGTCCTGGGCCTCCAGCACTCCAAGAGCTCGCTCACCGTCCCGCTGATGCTCTACGACGAGGTCATCGGCGTCTACAACATCGAGTCCGAGTCCATCGGCACGTTCAACGAGGACGACCGCCAGTTCGCCGAGATCTTCGGCCGCTACGTCGCCCTGGCCCTCAACATCCTCGACCTCCTCGTCGTCGAACGCTTCACCACCAGCACCAGCATCACCGACAGCGTCGTCCACGAGCTCGACCACCCGCTCAACGAGATCGTCACCCAGGCCCAGACCCTGATGGAGGAGTACATCGGCGACGACGCGATGCGCGGCCGGCTCAACGAGATCGTCGGCAGCGTCGAGACGATCCGAGACGCGATCAAGAACGTCAAGGCCGGTCCCAACGCGGTCATCGGCTGCGACGACGTCGACGGCGAAGGCACCGACCCCCTGCTCAACGGCAAACGCATCCTCATCGCCGACGACGAGCCCAACATCCGACAGACCGTCAAGGACGTGCTCAGCCGCTTCGGCTGCCGCTGTACCACCGCCAAAGACGGCTACGAGGCCTGCTCCCTCCTCGACCAGGACCCCTTCGACCTGGTCATCTCCGACATCAAGATGCCCTACCGCAACGGCTACGAGATCTACGCCTCGGCCCAGCGCGCCGACGCCGACCTCCCCGTCATCCTGATGACCGGCTTCGGCTACGACCCGCACCACTCGATCGTCCGCGCCTCGCAGGAGGGCCTGTCGTCGGTGCTCTTCAAGCCGTTCAAGGTCGATCAGTTTCTCGAAGAAGTCCGCAAAGCGCTCGACCCCGCCGCCGAGACGGCCGAGACGTCCTGACTTTGCCGTTAGCCCCGGGCCCTGCCCGGGGGCGAAGTTTCCTGTGACACGCCCCCGGGCAGAGCCGGGGGCTAACGGTGGGAACACGTCACGGGCGTTACCCTGCCCCGATGCTCCGCTCCGCCCGCGCCGCCGCCGTCCACGCCCTGATCCCCGCGGCGGAGCGCTTCCCCGACATCCCGATCGTCGAGCCCGACCTCGCCGGGTTGTCGGACGCCGACGCCCGGCTCGCGGTGGCCATCCACCGCACGGCGCTGCAGCGCTGGCTGACGCTGGAGCACATCCTGGATCGCTCGCTGAAGCAACCGGCCCGCAAGCTGGGCCCCGAGGTGCGAGCGGTGCTGCTGGCCGGGGCGGCGCAACTCGTGTTCCTGGACCGGCTGCCGGCGTACGCGGTGATCGACGAGGCGGTGTCGCTGGCCAAGTCGCTCGGGGCCGGGCGGGCGGCGGGGATGGTCAACGCCGTCCTGCGGAAGACGGACGCTCTGGTGGCCGGGCGAAGCGAAGAGCCGTGGACACCTGCGGCCGACCGGCTGCCCGACGGCGAGGGCGGAGCGATCGAGCTGTCGCGGAACGTGCTGCCCAAGCCCGACAACCTACTCGCCCACCTCGCCGTGGCGACCAGCCACCCGCTGCCGCTGCTCCAGCGCTGGTTCAAAACGTTCGGCCGCGAGACCGCCGCGGCGATCGCGCTGCACGGCCTGACCCAACCGCCGACCTTCGTGGTCGAGGACGAGTCGGCCCGCCCGTGGACCGGCACCGCCAACGAATTGCGGACGTGGCTGGCGGCGGACCCAGCGCGTCGGGTCCAGGACCCCGCGTCGCTGGCGTCCGTCGCCGCGGCGGCCGACCTCGACCCGCCCCCGGAAACCGTGTTGGACCTCTGCGCGGGCCGAGGCACGAAGACGCGCCAACTCGCCGCGGTGTTCCCCGACGCCCGCGTCGTCGCCTGCGAGCCCGACGCCGGCCGACTCGACGACCTCGCCGCCGCCGCCGAAGCCATCCCGAACGTCACCGTACGCCGCGACAGCGACCCCACGTCCCACGCCCCGTTCGATCTGATCGTGCTCGACGTGCCGTGCTCAAACACCGGTGTGCTGGCCCGCCGACCGGGGGCGCGTTACCGAGCGACCTCCACCCACCTCCGATCGCTGGTCGGACTCCAACGCGAGATCATCACCCGGGCGCTAGACCACCTCGCCCCCAGCGGCCGCGTGCTCTACTGCACCTGCTCCATCGACCCGGCGGAAAATCAAGAGCAGGCCCGCTGGCTGCTCGAACACGCCCCGTCCGGGGCCGTACTTCTGAGAGAGGCCACGCTGCTCCCCACGCCCCCCGACACCGAGGGCAGCGGACACGACGGCAGTTATCATGCTTTGGTCGGCCCCCCTGTTTAGGACGCTCTCATGCCCGTCCAGATGGAACTCGCCCGCATCCTCATCAGCGAGACCGAGGACACCCACTACCTCGAGCTCCGCGAGGTCGACCCCGACACGCCCGGCGAACCTCGCCGCTTCCCCATCCTCATCGGGTTCCACGAGGCCGCCGCGATCGAGCGACGCCTGATGGGCCAGGTCCCGCCCCGACCGCAGACCCACGAGCTCCTCGCCGGCGTGGTCGACGCGCTAGGCTACCGACTCGAAGAGGTCGTCATCTCGGACCTCTCGGACCACACGTTCTACGCCCGCCTGCACCTGCGGTCGAAGACCGACCCCGACGACCTGCGCGACGTCGACTCCCGCCCGTCGGACGCGATCGCGTTGGGGGTCGCCCACGAGGTACCGATTTTCGTCGCCGAGTCGGTGCTCGAGGAGGTCTGCAAGTCGCCGTGAACGCCCGGCGTGCCGGCGGCGCTGGGCGGGCGGTGTGTCGCAACGCTTGACCCTGCCCACCCCCTCTCGGATACTGCGGGGCCGTTCTCTCGATTCCCTGCCCTCGCCCCGACCCCGGAACCTGCCCCCGGCCCCCGATCCCCGGAGTACCCGCGTATGAGCCCCAGCCGGTGCCTGCTGATTCTGACCGCCGCCCTGACCGTCGCGTCGAGCGGCGTGGGCTGCGTCACCCGCGACCGCGGCGAAGAGCCCCGCCTCGGCGCCGAGTTCCGCACCGGCCTGCCGCTCGAGCCCGGCTTCGCCCAGCAGTTCGACTACGCCACCCGCTGGGCCCGCGACGTCGTCTTGGGCGACGGCCAATCGGTCTTCGCCGCCCGCGTGATCGGCGACCTGCTCGTCGTCACCGAACGCCCCGACAACATCGTCACCGCCATCGACCTCGACGACGGCTCGCTCGCATGGAAGACGATCGTCGGCGAAGAGCTCGAAGAGCTCTACGCCCCCATCGGCGACGAGGACCACGTCTACGTCAACTCTTCCGCCCGGCTCTTCACACTCAACCGGCTCAACGGCGAACTCACGACCATCAGCAACCTGACCCGGCCCGTCGATATGTCGCCGATCATGCTCGGCACCGGCACCGCGGTCTTCGGCTCCGTGAGCGGTCGGGTCTTCGCTTACGAGGTCGACACCACGATCCGCCGGTGGGCCTACGCCCTGGAAGAGACCGTCACCGCCACGCCGATCACCGACGGGGCGGCCCTGGTCTTCGCGGTCGATTCGGGGGGCCATTACGTCATGCTCGAAGCGGCCACCGGCGAGCTGCGCTGGCGCGGCAGCACGTTCGGCCGGGTCAGCGCCGAGCCGGTCTGGGACCGCTCCTTCGTCCTCGTCGCCAGCGAAGACCAAGCGCTCTACAGCTTCTCCTCCACGACCGGCCAACCGCGTTGGCCGGCGTTCCGATCCGAGGTACCGCTGAGCGAGACGCCGGTGGTGATCGACGGCGTGATCTACCTGATCGAGCCGGGCCGCGGCCTGACCGCGATCGACTCCCGCACGGGCGAGGCCCGCTGGACCCGGCCCACCATCTACACCGCCGTCGCGGCGCGCGGAGACCGGGTGGTGGCTTACAACCGCGAAGAGCTGGTCGAACTCGAACCGGAGACGGGGCGCACCCTGCGCTCGGTGCCGCTGCGCCCGCTGCAAGACATGATCCCGGGGCCCGACGGCAGCCTCCTGCTGATCGCCGAGAACGGCCAGACCCTACGGATCGACACGCTGCGCTAGCCGTTCGCTGTCCCACCCCCGCCACGACGCCGAGCGACGGCCGCCCCGCGGCTTTCCCTCGCCCCTGCCCTAACCCCCGACCCACCGCCATGTCCACCGCCATCCCCCTGCGTACCGCCCTGCTCTCGGTCTCCGACAAGACCGACCTGGTGCCCTTCGCCCGCCGGCTCCACGACCTGAGCGTCCGCCTCGTGTCCACCGGCGGCACCCGCGCCGCCCTCGCCGACGCCGACCTCCCCGTCACCCCCATCGAAGACGTCACCGGCTTCCCCGAGATGATGGACGGCCGCGTCAAGACCCTCCACCCCAAGGTCCACGGCGGACTCCTCGCCCTCCGCGACAAGCCCGACCACGCCGCCGCCCTCGACACCCACGACATCACCCCCATCGACCTCGTCGTCGTCAACCTCTACCCCTTCGAGCGCACCACCGCCGATCCCGAGGTCTCCACCGAAGACGCGATCGAGCAGATCGACATCGGCGGCCCGTCCATGGTCCGCTCCGCCGCCAAGAACCACCGCTACGTCGCCGTCGTCACCGACCCCGCCCAGTACGACCGGCTGTCGAACGAGCTCGACGCCAACGACGGCGCGACCACGCTCGCCCTCCGCCGGTCCCTCGCCGCCTCCGCTTTCGCCCGGACCGCCGCCTACGACACCGCCATCGCCGAGTGGATGGCCTCCCGCTTCTGAACCCCGCGAGCCAGCCCGACCACGAAAAAACCCCGCACGGAGCGGGGTCGGATGCCCGTGACAGGATTCGAACCTGTACTCCCTTGCGGGAACCGCCACCTGAAGACGGCGCGTCTGCCAGTTCCGCCACACGGGCCGCGGGCGAGCCACACAGTCTAATCCCGCCCACCCCCAACGCAACCGCGTGACTCAAGGTCATTCATTTAACCCCGGGTCGATGACCCGCGGGCTCTGGGGTTTCCGGGGGCGCCTCCTCCAACTCCACCGGCCGATACCCCCCGCGCACCCGGTAATACAACATCAACGCCGCGTACCCCACCGCCAACCCCAACGGCGGCACCGCCGCCCACCGCAGCGCCCCCGCCTTCGCCGCGTCCACCTCGACCTCCACCGCCGCCCGCTCCGCCTCACCGAGCCCTTCCAACGCCTCGGCCGACAACTTCCGGTACGTCCCGAACACGCTCGTCTCCGGCTCCGCCTCCATCACCGCCGCGTACAACGCCGCATCCGCCGACAACTGACGATCGATCTGCTGGTCCTGCAAGTTCCCCAGCGCCGGCCCGCCGATGATCCCCACCCCCAGCATCCCCACCGCCGCGATCCCGTTGAGCGTCAGCGCCCCGCCCCGCGGGAAACGCTCCGCCACCACCCCCAGCGTCGTCGGCCAGAAGAACGCCTGCCCCACCCCGTACACCGTCGCCGCCGCGATGATCAGCGCCACGCCGCTGGAGAGCGACAGCCCGTAGATCCCCGCCGCCGCGCACAGCGAACTCATCAGCAACACGCCAAGCGGCGCCAACACCGCCACGATCGGTGCGATCAGGAACCGCAGCACCATCATCAGCCCCGCCGTGTACACCAACACCCAGCCCCCGTCGATCCCGAACGCCCCCTCCACCGCCGGCGTCATCAACGCCTTGATCCACCCG
>JBCBSA010000146.1:0-6967 GCA_039819425.1 Planctomycetota bacterium | reverse complement strand
CGGCTCGATGGCCGCGTCCGGCGGCTACTACATCGTCAGCGGGGCCGACCAGATCTACGTCCAGCCCCACTCGATCCTCGGCTCGATCGGCGTCGTCGGCGGCAAGATCACCCTCGGCGGCCTCTACGACTGGGCCGGCCTCAACGTCGTCCGCCGCACCCGCGGCCCCAGCGCCGACCTGTTCAACTCCGTCGAGCCCTTCACCGAGCCGCAGCGGGCCCAGGTCCGCCGCGCTTTGCAAGTCGTCTACGACCAGTTCATCGACCGCGTCGAGACCGGGCGCGGTGACCGCCTGCCCGACGTCTCCCAAGTCGCCCAGGGCCGGCTGTTCGTCGGTGTCGACAGCGTCGCCAACGGCATGGCCGACCGCCTCGGCGGCGTCGATCAAGCCCTCGCCGACCTCGCGTCCCAGCTCGAACTCGAAGAAGGCGACTACGACATCGTCCATCTCCCCGGCCCGATGTCGCTCAACGAGTACCTCAACGACCTCTTCGGCGTCCGCGCCGGCTCGATCGGAATGGCCGGCCCACAGACCCCGGCCCCCGCGTTCCTCGCCACCGCCCGCCGCCTGCTCGGGCCCGTGGCGTGGCGGAGTGTGAGCCGGTCTCTCCACGGCCTCATGCTGCTACAAGACGAATCGGTGCTCACCGTGATGCCCCAAGCCATCGTGATCCGCTGACCATGCACACCGCCGTCATCCTCCCCGCCGCCGGCGAGGGCCGACGCTTCGCCGCCGCCGGCGTCGCCTCCGCCAGCAAGATCGAGTTCGAGATCGCCGGCAAGCCCGGCTTCCTCCACGCCATCGAGGCGTTCCGCGCGATCGGCGCGGTCGGCCCCATCCTCCTTGCGGTCCATCCCGACCGCCTCGACGAGTTCCGCTTCCGCTGGGATGACCGCCTCGCCTTCCACGACGCCACCCTCATCCCCGGCGGCCGCGTCGAACGCTGGGAAACCGTCAAGCTCGCGCTCGACCACCTCGACGACCCTTCCGGGGTGACTCACGTCGCCGTCCACGACGCCGCCCGCCCCGCCGTCTCCGCCGACCTGATCGAACGCGTCTTCGCCGCCGCCGAACGATATGCCGCCGTCGCCCCCGGCCTGCCCGTCAGCAGCACGCTCAAACGCGTCGGCGATCCCGTGAGCAACCCCGACGCCATCGACGACATCCTTGGCGGCAGCGAACACACATCCGCAACCGCCTCGCCCCGCCCCGTGCTCGAGACCGTCCCGCGTGACCACCTCTACGCCATCCAGACCCCCCAGGTCTTCACCCTCGATCTCTTGCGTCGCGCCTACGCCCAACTCGCCCCCGGAATCCCCGCGACCGCCGTCACCGACGACGCCGGCGTCGTCGAAGCCCTCGGCGAACCCGTCCACGTCGTCGAAGGCGACCCCGCCAACCTCAAGCTCACCCACCCCGGCGACGCCGCCCTCCTCGAAGCCCTCCTCGCCCACCACCGCCAAAAGCAAGCCGAGCAGCAAGCCATCGTCGACCTCTTCGGCGACGACGACGAATAGTCGCGTTCACCAGCTCTTCCACCCAATCAGCCCTGCGGGCACCCTGACGGATACTCGGCCGCTTTTGACATGACCCCCGCCCCCCTGACTGTCACCCCGGCAGCCGTCCCCCGATTGATCACACCCGACCCGATTGCAACCCACCACAACCGTGTCGATTAATCAAGTCCCGACAACGGATTAAACAAAAAACCCCCGATGCGCTCCCGCCGCCGCGCTGGCACCGCGCTTGCCAATATTTCGACCTACCGCGGCGATCGCCGCATCCCAACCGCCCACTAGCCCCTCCCCGGAGCCGAATCGAATATGGCCGTCAAAGACCTCACCTTCGAAGCCGAAGCCCGCGCCGGCCTCCTCGCCGGCGTCGAAAAACTCGCCGCCGCCGTCAAGAGCACCCTCGGCCCCCGCGGCCGCAACGCCGTCATCGATAAGTCCTGGGGCGGCCCCACCGTCACCAAGGACGGCGTCACCGTCGCCGAAGAGATCGAGCTCGCCGACAAGGCCGAGAACATGGGCGCCCAGCTCGTCAAAGAGGCCGCCAGCAAGACCTCCGACAAGGCCGGCGACGGCACCACCACCTCCACCGTCCTCGCCGAGGCCCTCTTCAAGGAAGGCCTCCGTCAGGTCACCGCCGGCGTCGACGCCAACGCCCTGGTCCGCGGCATGAAAAAAGCTGTCGCCGCCGCCACCGCCGACATCCAGAAACAATCCAAGCCCATTAAGGGCAAGGATGACATCACCAACATCGCCACCATCTCCGCCAACAACGACCCCGAGATCGGCAAGATCATGGCCGACGCCATGGACAAGGTCGGCCGCGACGGCGTCATCACCGTCGAAGAGGGCAAAGCCCTTGACACCTACGTCGACGTCGTCGAGGGCATGCAGTTCGACCGCGGCTACCTCTCGCCGAACTTCATCACCAACGCCGACGACATGCTCGTCGAGCTCGACAAAGCCCTCATCCTCATCCACGAAGACAAGATCAGCAACATCCAGAAGCTGGTCCCCCTCCTCGAAAAAGTCCAGCAGGCCAAGAAGCCGCTCTTCATCATCGCCGAGGACATCGAAGGCGAAGCCCTCTCCACCCTCGTCATCAACAAGCTCCGCGGCGTCCTCAACGTCGCCGCCGTCAAGGCCCCCGGCTACGGCGACCGCCGCAAGGCCATGCTCGGCGACCTCGCCGTCCTCACCGGCGCCGAGCCCATCATGAAAGACCTCGGCGTCGAGCTCGACAAGGTCGAACTCGCCCAGCTCGGCATGGCCAAGAAGATCACCGTCGACGCCGACAACACCACCATCATCGAAGGCGCCGGCCAGTCCTCCGCCATCCAGGGCCGCATCGCCCAGATCCGCGCCGAGATCGAAACCACCACCTCCGACTACGACCGCGAGAAGCTCCAGGAGCGCCTCGCCAAGCTCGCCGGCGGCGTCGCCCAGATCAACGTCGGGGCCGCTTCCGAGGCCGAGCTCAAGGAAAAGAAGGCCCGCGTCGAAGACGCCCTCCACGCCACCCGCGCCGCCGTTGAAGAAGGCATCGTCCCCGGCGGCGGCGTCAGCTTCCTCCGCGCCCTCTCCTCCCTCGACAAGGTCGACGCCACCGGCGACGAATCCGCCGGCGTCGAGGCCGTCCGCAAGGCCCTCGCCGTCCCCCTCCACACCATCGCCGACAACGCCGGCGAACGCGGCAGCGTCGTCGTCGCCAAGGTTGCCGCCGGCAAGGGCTCCTTCGGCTTCGACGCCCTCAAGCTCGAATACGGCGACGTCGTCGACGCCGGCATCATCACCCCCGCCAAGGTCGACCGCACCGCCCTCGAAAACGCCGTCAGCGTCGCCTCCCTCCTGCTCACCTGCGACTGCGTCGTCGCCGACGCCCCCGCCGACGAAGAACCCGGCGGCGGCCCGGGCGGCCCCGACATGGGCGGCATGGGCGGCATGGGCGGCGGCATGCCCGGAATGGGCGGCATGGGAGGAATGGGTGGCATGGGCGGTATGCCCGGCATGATGTAACCCACCGACCCCCAAGCACCCCCACGCCACCGCTTGCGTCCCACCTAACACCAAGCGCCTAGCGCCTAACGACTCCTCAACCCCGCTTTCCCCCTCTCCAGGAACAAGAACAATGGCCACCGCCACAAAGTCGAAGACCAAGATCACCCCCCTCGACGACCGCGTCCTCGTCAAGCCCACCGAAGCCGAAGAAAAAACCGCCTCCGGCATCTACCTCCCCGAAGGCGCCAAAGAAAAACCCCAAACCGGCACCGTCGTCGCCGCCGGCCCCGGCAAGCAGAACGACGAGGGCTCCCGCACCCCGCTCTCCGTCAAGAAGGGCGACACCGTCCTCTACGGCAAGTACGCCGGCACCGAGATCGACGTCGACGGCACCCCCCACATGATCATGCGCGAATCCGAACTCCTCGGCGTCATGGACTAACCCCCGGAAGTTCACAGCCGCCGCGGCTGGTCCGATCGCGGTCTGGTAACTGAAAATCACCAGACCAAACCCCCGCAACCAGACCACTAAACCACCAAACACGGAAACCTCCCCAAGATGGCCAACAAACAGATGATCTTCGGCACCGAAGCCCAGGCCGAGCTCAAAAAGGGCCTCGCCCAGCTCGCCGCCGCCGTCAAAGTCACCATGGGCCCCACCGGCCGCAACGTCGTGATGCAAAAGTCCTTCGGCGGCCCCTCCGTCACCAAGGACGGCGTCAGCGTCGCCAAGGAAGTCGAGCTCGACAGCCCCTTCCAGAACATGGGCGCCAAGATGGTCGTCGAGGTCGCCAAGAAGACCGCCGACAAGGCCGGCGACGGCACCACCACCGCCACCGTCCTCGCCGAGGCCATCTACAACGAAGGCCTCCGCCACGTCGCCGCCGGCGCCAACGCCATGGCCCTCCAGCGCGGCATCAACGCCGCCGCCGAGGCCGCCGCCGAAGCCATCCAGGCCCTCGCCACCCAGTGCAAGGGCAAGGCCGACCTCCAGGCCGTCGCCACCGTCTCCGCCAACCACGACGTCGAGATCGGCGAACTGATCGCCCAGGCCATCGACAAGGTCGGCAAGGACGGCGTCGTCGAAGTCGAAGAAGGCAAGTCCGCCGAGACCGTCCTCGATTACGTCGAAGGCATGCAGTTCGACAAGGGCTACCTCTCCCCCTACTTCATGACCGACCCCGCGACGCAGGAAGCCGTCCTCGAAGACCCGCTCGTCCTCGTCCACGAAAAGAAGATCAGCAACCTCCCCGACCTGCTGCCCCTGCTCAACAAGGTGGCGATGGCCCAGAAGCCGCTGCTCATCATCGCCGAGGACGTCGAGAACGAAGCCCTCGCCGCCCTGGTCGTGAACCGCCTCCGCGGCGTCCTTAAGGTCGCCGCCGTCAAGGCCCCCGGCTTCGGCGACCGCCGCAAGGCCCTCCTCGGCGACATCGCCACCGTCACCGGCGCCGAGTTCGTCAGCGAAGACAAGGGCATCCAGCTCGAAACCCTCGAACTCGATTCCCTCGGCACCGCCAAGAAGATCACCATCGACAAGGACAACACCACCATCATCGAGGGGGCCGGCAAGAAGAAGGACCTCAACGCTCGGATCGATCAGATCCGCATGCAGATCGAAAAGACCACCAGCGACTACGACCGCGAAAAGCTCCAGGAACGCCTGGCCAAGCTCACCGGGGGCGTCGCCATCATCCGCGTTGGTGCTAACACCGAGACCGCGATGAAGGAACGCAAGGACCGCGTCGACGACGCCCTCGCCGCGACCAAGGCCGCGGCCCAGGAGGGCTACGTCCCCGGCGGTGGGGTTTCGTTCATCCGCGCGATCGAGGCCGTCGAAGCCAAGCGCAAGTCCGCCAAGGGCGACGCGAAGATTGGCTACGACATCGTCGCCGCCGCCCTGGAGGCCCCGCTCCGCCAGATCGTCGACAACGCCGGCGAAGACGGCCACGTCGTCGTCGAACAGGTCCGCGACGCCAAGGGCAACCACGGCTACAACGCCGCCACCGGCGAGCACGTCGACCTGGTCAAGGCCGGCATCATCGACCCCGCCCTCGTCAGCCGCACCGCCCTCCAGAACGCCGCCTCCGTCGCCGGCCTCATGCTGACCACCAACGTCCTCATCTCCGACCTCGACGAGGACGAGGAACCCGTTGCCGGCGCGGTCGCCTGATCCCCGGAAGCCTCCGGAAGAAGCACGACCCCGGCGAACGAATCAACCCCCACCCGAAGCCCACGTTCGTCGAACGTGGGCTTCTTCTTGAAGCAGAGAAAACGCCTTGCCCATGGCCACCCAGCGCGACTACTACGAGATCCTCAGCGTCGAACGCAACGCGTCCGGCGACCAGATCAAGCGGTCCTACCGCAAGCTGGCCATGAAGTTTCACCCCGACCGCAACCCCGGCGACGCCGAGGCCGAGGCCAAGTTCAAGGAGGCCGCCGAGGCCTACGAGGTCCTCTCCGACAGTGAGAAACGCCAGCGCTACGACCGCTTCGGCCACGCCGGGCTCAAGGGGCAGGCCGGCCACGACTTCTCCCACATGGACGCCGGCGACATCTTCTCGATGTTCGACGAGATCTTCGGCGGACAGGGTGGCGGACGACGTGGCGGTCGGCGGGGCGGGCCGCGGCGCGGCTACGACCTCGAGACCCAGACCGAGATCACCCTCGAAGACGCCTTCCGCGGCACCGAAGTCGATATCGAGTTTACCCGTCAGGACGTCTGTGATACCTGCCACGGCACCGGCGGGAAGCCCGGCACTCAGCCGACGACCTGTGTGACCTGCGGCGGCGTCGGTCAGGTCCAACAGGCCGGGCTCGGCGGGATGTTCCGCATGGTCAACACCTGCCCGAACTGCCAGGGGGCCGGCAAGGTGTACCTCGACAAGTGTTCCACCTGCCGCGGCAGCGGACGCGTCGGCAAGAAACGCAAGCTCTCGGTCAAGGTCCCCGCCGGCATCCAGGACGGCCAGGCCATCCGCGTCCCCGGCGAGGGCGAGCCCGGCACCCCCGCTCCGGGTTCAAATTCCGGGGGCGGCCCTCATGGCGACCTGCACGTGGTCATCCGGATCGCCGAGCACGAGCTGTTTGCCCGCGAGGACGACCACCTCATCATGAAGATGCCCGTCAGCTTCACCCAGGCCGCCCTCGGCGCGACCGTCAGCGTCCCCACCCTCGACGGCGAGACCGAACTCACCATCAAGCCCGGCACCCAGCACGGCGAACTGTTCCGCGTCCGCGGCGAGGGCATGCCCAACCTCCGCGGCGGCCGACGCGGCGACCTCATCGTTGCCCTGCTGCTCGAAGTCCCCACCAAACTGTCGGCCAAGCAGAAAGACCTTCTCCGCGAATACGCCGAGACCGAAAACCACGACGCCCTCCCCGAGAACAAGGGTTTCTGGGACAAGATCAAGACCTACCTCAGTTAAGACCACCCCCACCCCGCCGCACCGATGAG
>JBCBSA010000145.1:0-6970 GCA_039819425.1 Planctomycetota bacterium | reverse complement strand
CGGGCCCGCATCGAGATGCGTGAACTGCTCAAAGAGCTGCACCTGATGGGTAAAACCATCTTGATCAGCTCGCACATCCTGCTGGAGATGGCCGACCTGTGTAACGTCGTGGGCATCATCGAGCAGGGCGAGCTCAAGTTCACCGGCACGATGTCGGAGATTATCCAGCGGGCCCGCACCATGGGCGGCGGCGGCACCGTGCTCACCGTCGGCGTCGCGTCCAAGGCCGCCCAGGCCGCGGCCTTCCTCCAGTCCGTGCCCGGCATCGACAAGGTCGAGGCCTTCAACGGCGACCGCCTGGGTCAGCTCAAGATCAGCCTCGCCGACGACGCCGCGTCCTCGGCCGAAGCCGCCCCCCGCATCGCCTCGGCCCTGATCGAAAAAGGCTACGCGCTCACCCGACTCGAAGAAGAACAGGTCAACCTCGAGACCGCGTTCATGCGTCTGACCAAGGGCCTGGTGCAGTAATCCGCCGACGTGCTCTTGTGCCACAAAAAACCGGGCGACATCGAGTCGCCCGGCTTCGTGTCGGTTCGGGTCGACGTCGGTTCAGATATCGAGCGTCTCGCCACCGTCTCCGGCGTCGGCTTCTCCCTCACCCTTGTCCCGCTTCTTGCCCTCGCCCTTGCCTTCGCCGCGGTTCTTGCGACGCTCTTCCATGCGGGCCTTAGCGTCTTCGATGTTGGCGTCGAACTGCTCTTGCTGGTCGGCCGCCAGCACGGCCCGGACCTCTTCCTGGATCTCTTCGGCCAGGCCCCGCATACGGTCGCCGACGGCCTGCATGGCCTCGCGGTCGCCCGACTCGCGGGCTTCCTTCATCTCTTCGCGGATGGCCTGACGTTCCTCACGCTTGCTCTGCATGATCTCGCGGACCTGGGACTTCTGTTCGTCGCTCAGTTCGATGTCTTTGAAGAGCGCCCGCATGCCCCCGCCACGCCGGCGGTCTCCCCGCTCATCGCGCTCGCCGCGTTCGGCCCGGTCGCCACGCTCGGGCCGCTCGGCCCGGTCGCCGCCACGGGCTTCGCCTTCGCCGTTGTTGTTCCCGGGGGCGGCGGAGGCCACGCCGGCACAGAGGACCACGGCCAACACCGCGATCAGGCTGATCCGTAGGTCTGCATTCTTGATCATCGCGTAACTCCTGTAGGTTTAAGGCTGTTCGATTCGTCGCGGCACTCGGGCCGTGATGGGCACAACGCCGCCTTGGCGGGTTTATTGCAAAGCCTGCCGGCCCAAGCGTCCGGTATGCCTCGCTTCGAGGTTCTATGATTCGGGCATGAGTACGACTAAACAAGACGTGCTGTCCGCCCTGCGACGGATCGAGGACCCCGAACTCAAGCGGGACGTGGTCGCCCTCAACATGGTTCAGAGCGTCGACGTGGCCGACGGCAAGGCCGCCGTCAGCCTCAAGCTGCCCCACCGTGCGGCGAAGTTCCGCGAGCGGTTCCGCCAAGAAGCCAACGAACAGATCGCGTCCCTCGGCGTCGAGCCGGACGTCACCTTCTCCATCCAATTGGCCGCCCCGGCGGGCGAAGCGACCGCCACCGGTCAACCTCAACCCCCCTCCGACACGGGCGGCCCGCTTCCGGGGGTCCGGCATATCGTCGCGGTCGGGGCCGGCAAGGGCGGGGTGGGTAAGTCGACGGTCGCGGTGAACCTCGCCGTGGGCTTGGCCCGCAGCGGCCTGCGCGTCGGGCTGATGGACGGCGACATCTACGGCCCGTCGCTGCCGACCATGATGGGAACCGACCGCTTCGAGCCCAAGAGCGTCGGCAAGATGCTCGTCCCATTCGAGGTCCACGGCGTCCGCGTCATGACCCTCGGCGCTCTGGTCGAGGACGACAAGCCGTTGATCTGGCGTGGCCCGATGGCGCACGGCGCGTTCCAGCAGCTCGCCACGCAGACCGACTGGGGCGAGCTGGATTACCTCATCATCGACCTGCCGCCGGGCACGGGGGACGTGCCGTTGACGATGTCGCAGCTGCTGCCGCTGACCGGGGCGGTGGTCGTGTGTACGCCGCAGAAGGTCGCCCAGGACGACGCCAAGCGGGCGATCCAGATGTTCCGCCAGCTGCGGATCGAGGTGCTCGGGCTGGTCGAGAACATGAGCTACTTCATCGGCGACGACGGCAAGGAGTACGACCTCTTCGGCCGCGGCGGCGCGGAGCTGTTGGCCCAGCAGGCGGGCGTCCCATTCCTTGGCGCGGTGCCGATCAACACGAACCTGCGCCGCAACGCCGACGCCGGCGACCCCACGGCCAACTTCACCGGTGACGACCCCCTCGCCGCCGACCTCCAGGCCGTCACCCGCGCCGTCGCCCAGCAGGTCGGCCTGGCCGAGCTCAGCGGCGCCAACGAGAAACCGACGCTGACCGTGTCGTGACGACCTGATCCAAAACCAAGCCACCCCGAAAAACCGGCGTCGATCCCCACGCGTGGCCGATAACACGGCATGCGCACGACGTTCACGGCGATGCTGTGTCTTGGTGGGGCGGTGGCGGCCTGTCTGTCGGCGGTGACGATCGCTCAGCCCGTCGCGTCCGAGACGCCGCGGCGGCTGGTGGAGCGGTTCGACTTCGAGGACATCAACGACCAGGGCGTCAAGCTCGGCAGCGGCCTGGCGTTGCCGCCGTCGTGGTACCCGGTGGGCCGGAACCCGCAGTCGCGCGACCCCAACTTCGACCGCCTGCCGATCCACGACCGGCTGTCGCGCCGGGCGGGCTTCCCGCCGCACAACGCCGTGGGCTACTCGCCACGCGGCGAGGCGTACTCGGGGGACTACAGCCTCCGCCTGGCGATCGACGGCGGCAGCGCCGGGGCCTACCTCCAGGTCGGCGCGCTGCCCGCGGTACCCGGAAGCGACTACCTCGTGACGGCGCGGATCCGTACGGCCATGCTCGAGCACTCCGCGGCGCGGGTCCGGGCCTATTTCGTTGATGCCGGCGGCCAGCGTATCGAGACCAGCGTCCGCCTGTCGCGCCGCATCCGCACGCGTGGCGCGTGGACGCCGATCGACCTGCTCCTGCCCGGCGAATTCCGCAACGCGGCCTATGTCGGTATCGAGGTCGAGCTGGTTCAGCCGGTCTCCGACCCGCGTGACATCCTGGGCAACCACCAGGTTGTGCTCACCGACGTCGAAGGGGCCGCGTGGTTCGACGACATCGCCGTGTGGCAGCTGCCCCACGTCGAGATCGGCACCCAGAGCCCGGTCAACGTCACCCGCGGTACGCCCGGCCCGGCCTGGGACATCCGGGTGCGCGATCTCGTGGGCGGCCGGCTCACCGCCCGGCTGCGGGTCTACGACCACGCGATGCGCTTGATCGCCGAGGACCGCCGCCCGATGGGCTGGGGGGCGCCGTCGAAGTGGGGCTGGTCGCCCGACCTGCCGGGCTACGGCTGGTACCTCGCCGAGCTGTCCGTCATCGAGGGCGCGGCACCCAAGCTCCGCGGCGCGGCGACCGGACGCGTCATCACCATCGGCGGCGGCACGCCGCGGACCCTCGACCCCCCGGAGGATCAAGTCCGCCCGGGGCCCGAACCCTCCGGACGACCCGAATCTACCCCCACCGCCACGGAAATTCCCGGAGAGGGAGAGCGTGTTATCGCTCGGACATACAACGCGGTGCTTTGGCTGCCGCCGGGTACGGGGCCGGTGGGGGCGGACGCCGAGCGGTTCGCCCTCGACGCCACGGGCGAGCCCGGCCGGACCCTGAAGCTGTTGCCCGAGTTGGCCCGGAAGGTGGGGCTGGGCACCGTGATCGTCTCGGCCTGGGACCGCAACACGACGGTGGGCAGCCTTGACCTGCGCGTCGAGGAACTGACGTCGGTGGTTGCGCCGCTCAAGAACGCGGGGCGGCGGGTGGAGCTGTCGTTCGAGCCGGTGCCCGAAGCCCTGCGGCACACGCGCGGGATCTTGGCGAGCCTGCCCATGGAGGTGTTCAGCGCCGACCCCGAGCTGTGGATGCCCTACGCCCAGCCCGTGCTGGTCGAGCAGGGCCAGCGGGTCAACACCTGGCACCTCGGCTCGCCCGACCGCCCCGAAGCGGCGTACCTGCCCGGCCTGGGCTCGACGCTGCGTACCGTCTACACCCACTTCCGCCGCTGGACGCCCGCCCCGTCGCTCGCCGTGCCGTGGCGCACCGACCAGCCGGCCCGGTCGGACCTGCCCGCCCAGCACCTGGAGTACGCCGTGCGCTGGCCCGCCGGCCTGGTTTCGCCGCTGCTCGCCACCGCCGCGGCCGAGAGCGCCGCCGAGAACGGCTGGGCCGCCCCGGGCGTGACCCGTCGTTTCCACCTCGACCCGCCGCCCGCCGACGCCGTCGGCCACCCCGCCCGCGTCGCCGACCTCGCCCTCCGCATGGTCCACGCCTGGGAACAGGACGGCACCGGCGTCGCCCTCCCCGGCCTCTGGACGCCCGGCCTCGAACGACGGGCCTCTCTCCTGCCGGACCCGCTCCTCGGCGTCGCCACCAACGTCGCCACCCACCTCGCCGGTCACCGCGCCGCCGGACGCCTCCACCTCGGCGACGACCGCGCCGCCGTCATCTTCGAGCCCCACGCCCCCTCCGAAATCACCGGAACCCCCGGAATCCCCGGAAAACCCGCCGCCCAAGACCACGCCGGCAACCGCAACAGCACCGACGACGAAGACGGATGGAACCGACCGGAAGGCATGATCGCCGTCTGGAACGTCACCGCCTCTCCCGATCGCGCCGAACTTCACCTCTACCTCGGCAAGTCCCCCGTCGTCCACGACGTCTGGGGCAACGCCACCCCCCTCACGCCGGACGCCGAGGGCAAACACCGCGTCCCCCTGACCGACACCCCCGTGTTCATCACCGGCGTCGACATCAAGCTCGCCAAGCTCCGCGCCGGGTTCGTCCTCGACGAGCCGTTCATCGAGTCCACCCAGACCCCGCACCTCCGCACCGTCACGCTGACCAATCCCTGGCCGATCACGATCAGCGGCAAGCTCACCTTCACCGGCCCCGCCTCCTGGACGATCAAGCCCCGCCTCCACGCCTTTTCCATCGGCCCGGGCCGCACCCTCCGGCTGCCCATCGCCCTACGCTTCCCCGTCAACGAGGTCGCCGGCACCAAGCGCCTCACCGCCGACCTCGACTTTACCGCCGAACGCCAGGTCGAGGTCGAGCTCGCCACGCCGCTCCGCCTGGGCCTGGAAGACGTCCGTTTGGAAGCCTCCCTTTCCGTCGAGTCGGGCAAAGAGCGTGACGGCTCGCCCCGCCCCGACACCGTGGACGCCGCTGTTACCTGCATCGTGACCAACACCGGCGACCGCGAGGTCTCCCTCAACCTCTTCGCCAACCTCCCGGGTTACTCCCGCAAGGAGCGCCTCATCCCCCGCTTGGCCCCCGGCGAAGCGGTGATCCGCCAGTTCCGCTTCCCCGACGCCGCCGCGGCGCTGGCGCAAAACGATATCCGCCTCGGCGTCCGCGAGACTAACGGCCCCGCCATCCTCAACCAACGCGTCGGCGTGAACGACCTGGAGTGACGGCTTTATGCGGGCAGAGACGCCGGCTCGGCGAGTTGGGCCAACGCGTCGCAGGCGTACTTGACGTCCTGGGGGGTGACGAAGGGGCCGAAGGACAGGCGGACGGTGCCGCCGCGGTCGGCGGTGCCGACGGTCCGGTGGGCGAGGGGGGCGCAGTGGAGGCCGGCGCGGGAGAGGATGCCGTAGTCGGACTCGAGGGCGGTGGCGAGAGCGAGGGGGTTGTCGTACCGACCGTCCTCGGTGTTCATGCGGAAGGAGAAAACGCCGCATCGGTGCTTGACGCCGGGCGGCCCGACGAGCCTGAGGCCGGGCATCGACAAGGTGTCGTGTAGGCCGTCGATCATGGTGGCGGTGAGCTTGCGGTCGTGGGCCCAGAGTTTGTCGACGGTCTGGTCGAGGACCCAGCCGAGGGCGGCGTGGAGGCCGACGAGTCCGACGGCGTTGTGCGAGCCGGGCTCGAAGCGGTCGGGCATGAAGTCGGGCTGGGTGTCGAGTTCGGAGACGGAGCCGGTGCCGCCCTGGCGGAGGGTCTGCATGTGCTGTTCGAGGCCGGGGCGGATGTAGAGGAACCCGGTGCCGAGCGGGCCGAGGAGGGCTTTGTGGCCGGGCGCAGCAAGGAGATCGATGTGGTCGGCCTGGACGTCGAGGGGGACGTGGCCGGCGGTCTGGGCGGCGTCGACGAGGAAGGGCACGGCGAGTTCGCGGCAGATCTGGCCGATCTCGTGGATGGGCTGGAGGGTGCCGGTGACGTTGGAGCCGTGGACGACGGCGACGAGTCCGGTCTGAGGGGTGATGGCCCGGCGGATGTCGTCGGGGTCGACGCGGCCGGTGAGGGGGTCGCATGCGACGCGGGTCTGGGTGGCGACGCCGCGGGCGACGAGCTCGTTGAAGGGGCGGAGGACGGAGTTGTGGTCGAGGTGGCAGGTAACCAGGTGGGTGCGTTTGGCGTGGGGGTGGATGAGGCCGTGGATGGCGAGGTTGAGGGCGTCGGACGTGTTGAGGGTGAAGACAACGTGGTCGGGGGATTCGCCGTGGATGAGGGTGCTGAGGCGTTGACGGGTTTCGGTGAGGAGGTGGCCGGCTTGCTGGGCTTCGGCGTAGGCGCCGCGGCCGGGGGAGGCGCCGAGTTCGGCGGCGAAGCGGGCCATGGCGTCGGCGACGCAGGGGGGCTTGGGGAAGCTGGTGGCGGCGTTGTCGAGGTAGAGGCGGCGGGTGGGCATGGATGAGAAGAGGGTTGGAAATTCCGGGGGCGATCCGGGGCTTTGTCGCTTCGCTCCGCAGCCCTCGGCTTAAGTGGAATGGGCAAGCCAGATGCTAGCCGCGGAGGAGGACGAAAACGATCGCGCCGGCGGCGAGGACGACGTTGAGGGCGATGAGGACGACCACGGTCCAGTTGATCGGCTGCCGCGGGGGGAGGGCGGAGGTGGGCGGGGCGTTGTGGGGTGCGGGTTCAGGGGCCGG
>JBCBSA010000144.1:0-6972 GCA_039819425.1 Planctomycetota bacterium | reverse complement strand
GATTTCGACGCCGCGGCCGGCTACGAGAAGAAGCTGCGCCACGACGTGATGGCGCACGTCCACGCGTGGGGCGACCGGATCCCAGGGGCCCGGCCGATCATTCACCTCGGCGCGACCAGCCAGTTCGTCAACTGCAACACCGAGCTGATCCAAGTCCGCGAAGCGCTCGATCTGGTGGCGGCGAAGCTGGCGACCGCCATTGATCGTCTCGCCGCTTTTGCCACGCAATTCCGGGGGCTGCCGACGCTGGGGTTCACGCACTACCAGCCGGCCCAGCCCACGACCGTCGGCAAGCGGGCAGCGCTGTGGGCGCACGACCTGGCGCTCGCCCTCGAAGAGGTCGAGCACCGCCGGGACACGCTGCGCTTCCGCGGGGTCAAGGGTACGACCGGCACGCAGGCGTCGTTCCTGTCGCTCTTCGGCAACGACCACGACAAGGTCGACGAACTCGACCGGCGGGTCACCGAGAAGATGGGTTGGCCCCCGGAAAAGCGGTTTGCGATCACGGGGCAGACCTACCCGCGTGTGGTCGATGGGCTCGTCGCGTCGAGCCTCGCGGCGGTCGCCGCCGCGGCGCAGAAGTGCGCAACGGACCTGCGGCTCTTGGCTAATCGTAAGGAGATCGAAGAGCCGTTCGAGGCGAACCAGATCGGCAGTTCGGCGATGGCGTACAAGCGCAACCCGATGCGGTGCGAACGCATCTGCGGGCTGGCGCGGTTTGTCATCGGCATGACCCAGACGCCGTACACGACCGCGGCGGAGCAGTGGTTAGAGAGGACGCTGGACGACTCGTCGGCCCGGCGGCTGACGCTGCCCGAGCCGTTCCTGGCGATCGACGGCGTGCTGGACCTGCTGGTCAATGTGGCGAGCGGGCTGGTGGTGTACGAGAAGACGATCGCGGCGAACCTGGCGGCCGAGCTGCCGTTCATGGCCAGCGAGAACCTGATGATGGCGGCGGTGCAGCGGGGCGGCGATCGGCAGGAACTGCACGAGGTCATCCGCACCCACAGCCAGGCCGCGGCGGCGCGGGTCAAATCCGAGGGCCGGCCCAACGACCTGCTGGATCGGCTACGCGGCGAGCCGGCGTTCGAGGGGGTCGACCTCGACGCGGCGCTCGATCCGTCGTCGTTCGTGGGGCGTGCGCCGGAGCAGGTGGACGCGTTTGTGGCCGAGGTGGTCGGGCCGATCCGAGAGCGGTACGCGGATGCGTTGGCGTATGACCCGGCGTTGAAGGTTTGAGTGTTTTTTTGCCGCCAAGGACGCCAAGAGCGCCAAGGAAGGCATCAAGCCATCAGCCACAAAAAGCCACAAAAATCACAAAACCGATCGCGGATGATTTTGCCTCCGCACTCTTATTTTGTGTGTTTTGTGGCTTTTCGTGGCTAAACCGTTTCCGCTTGCCTTTCTTGGCGCTCTTGGCGTCCTTGGCGGCAAAACCGAATCACTTGTACTGCCCGAACTGGGTCACCCCGCGGTCGGCGGCCTGGAGGAACTCGCCGAACTCGCGGCAGATGGGGTCGTCGCTGAACTGATCGAGGATGAGGGCGGCGGCGTTGGGGGTGGTGTGGCCCTCGCGGTAGAGCAGATCGAAGGCGGCGCGGAGGTTGTTGATGTGATCGCGGTAGCCGGCGCGGCGGAGGCCGACGAGGTTGAGGGCCGAGACCTGGCGGGTGTGGTGGACCATGCAGAAGGGGGGGACGTCGAGGGTGACGCCCTCGGCGCCGGCGATCATGGTGAGCCGGCCGACGCGGACGAACTGAGCGATACCGGCGTTACCGCCGAGGATGACGTTGTTGCCCAGGTGGACGTGTCCGCCGAGGACGGCCCCGTTGGCGAGGACGCAGTCGTTGCCGACCCGGCAGTCGTGTCCGGCGTGGGTGTTGGCCATGAAGTAGTTGCGGTCGCCGACGCGGGTGGGCTCGTCTTGGGTGGCGCGGTTGAGGGTGGCGCCTTCGCGGAAGAAGTTGTCGTCGCCGACGACCAGGCCGGCGCCGGGCTCGTCGGGGTCGACCTTGAGGTCCTGGGCCGGGCCGCCGAGCACGGCGAAGGGGTAGAGCGTGTTGTTTTTGCCGAGGGTGAGCGGACCCTGGAGGTGGACCTGCGCGATGAGTCGAGTGCCGGCCCCGACGCGGACGCCCGGCCCGACGATGCAGTACGGCCCGACGACGACCGAATCGTCCAGTTCGGCGGACGGGTCGACGATGGCGGTGGGGTGGGTTTCGGGCAAGTCGGGGTCCTCGGTCGGCCGTCGAGCGGTGGCGGCGGTCGCGCGGGGTATCATAATGGTTCGTTCGATATGCAGCCGGAAACCTTATGGACTGGGACGTCATCGACTTGGGAACGCTGGAGTACGCCGCGGCGTGGGAGAGGCAGCGCGAGCGGAACCGGGCGGTGAGCGTCGGCGAAGCGCGGCCGGCGTTGTTGTTGGTCGAGCACCCGCCGGTCATCACGGTCAGCCGACGCCGAGGCGTGCGCGACCACCTGCTCGTGTCGCCGGCCGAACTCGAGCGACGCGGCATCGACGTGCAGGAGACCGACCGCGGCGGCGACATCACGTACCACGGGCCGGGGCAACTGGTGGCGTACCCGATCGTCCGGCTGACCGACCACGGGCTGAACCTTGGCGGGTATATGCGGCTGCTGGAGCGGGCGGTGGTCACATCGGTGGCGGGGTTCGGCGTCGAGGGCACGACGGAACGCGGAGCGACGGGGGTGTGGGTGGAGGGCGGTGGGGGGGACGCAAGCGGCGGCGATCTGTCTGGCCCAAACCCCATTGCCCACTGCCCGCTGCCCCGGCCGGCGAAGCTGTGTGCCCTGGGTGTGCGTATCCGCAAGCACACGACGATGCACGGGCTGGCGTTGAACGTGACGACGGATCTGTCGCACTTCGAGACGATCGATCCTTGCGGGTTGGGAGGGCGGCCGGTGACGAGTTTGTCGGCGCTGCTTGGGGCGGCGTGTCCGTCGATGGGCGAGGTCAGGCGTGAGCTGACGGCATGTCTGGCGAGGCGGCTCGACGCGGCGACGGCGGCGCGGCGGGGCGGGGCGGAAGTTCCGGGGGCGGCATGATCTTTCCGGATGCGGCGTTGTTGTGGATCGTGTGGGTCGGGTCGGCCGTGGTCTGGTTGGGGCTGTCGGTGGTCGTGGTGCGGCGTTGGCGGGTGCCGCGGGCGGCGGCGCCGTGGTTGATCCTGGGCGTGGCGGCGGCGGTGCGGGTGGGGTACGTGGCGCTGATGCCGCCTAGCCTGAGCGACGACGTCTGGCGGTACGTGTTCGACGGTCGGACGCTGGTCGACGGCGGCAACCCGTATGCGGTGGTGCCGGGGGACGTGCGCGAAGCCGCGAAGGCGCGGGGCGGCGAAGCGTCGGACGCGACCGCCTGGATGGACTGGATCAACAACCCCGAGTTGGTCACGATCTATCAGCCGGTCAGCCAGTACGTGTTCGCCGGGGCGACGTTGCTGACCGATTGGTTCACCGGCTTCGGGGCCGGAGAGGAAGCGCCCGGGGGCTGGTCGGCGGAGAAAGCGGAGCGGGTGTATCGGTTGGTGTTTTCGGGGTTCGATCTGGTGATCGTGTTGATGCTGCTGGGGGTGCTGCGGTCGCTGGGGCGGTCGGCTTGGTGGGCGGTGTTGTATGCGTGGAACCCGCTGGTGGTGGCGGAGGTGGCGTGGAGCGGGCACCAGGACGGGATCGGCATCGCGTTCATGGTGGCGAGCCTGATCGTCGCGCAGCGGAGCGGGAGGTCGTGGGCGGCGGCGGTGGGGGCGGGGGTGTTGCTGGGGCTGGCGGCGGGGGTGAAACCGATCGTGTTGCCGTTGGCGCTGCCGCTGGCGTGGCGGCTGGTGCGGGACGCGGGTTGGGTGAGCGGTTTGATGCGGACCGCGGCGGCGGGGGCGGCGTGCGCCGCGACGATCGCGGCGGCGTTCGTGCCGTTCCTGTTGATGGAAGGCGGTATCGAGGGCATGCTCGACACGTCGGGGCAGTTCGTCGGGAAGTGGCGGTTCAACGGCTCGGTGCACGCGCTGCTCGAACACGCGTTCGGCGGGCCGGCGGTCGAGTCGGCCAAGGCCCGCGCCGACGCGATCGCGGGGGGGCTGCTGCTGTTGGTGTTGCTGATCGGGACGTTCGCGCACCGTACGCCGTGGCGGGCGGCGACGACGTATCTGTTCGCGATGGTGTGTCTGTCGAGCACCGCCCACCCGTGGTACCTGCTGTGGGCGGCGGCGTTGATGCCGGTGGCGTGGGCGTCGGGCAAGTCGGTGGTGAGCCCGGCGGTGTGGGTGGCGAGCCTGACGCTGCCGTGGTCCTACGTGGCGTGGCTGAACTACGCCAGCGGCGGGGCGTTCGACGGCGAGTACCAGCCGGGGCTGGCGGTGACGTGGGCGGTGTGGGTGCCGGTCTATCTGGCGGTGGTGTGGGGGGCTTGGCGGGTGGTGGTGCAGACCAGGGCCGAACAACGCGGCGACACCGACCGGCCGGCGGGGGGGCGGGGTTAAGCCTTAGGGCCTGTGTGAGAACCCGCCTAACGTGAGGTATGGCAAGGACGCCCTACCCGACGGACCTGACCGATGCGCAGTGGACGCACATCGAACCGCTGATCCCCGCCGCCGAGCCCGGCGGCCGACCGCGGTCGGTCGAGATGCGTGAGGTGGTCAACGGCATCCTCTACCTCAACCGCGGCGGCTGCACCTGGCGGATGCTGCCCCACGAGTTCCCGCCGTGGGGGACGGTGCATTACTACTACCGCCGGTTCCGGCTCGACGGTACGTGGGAGAAGGTTCACGACCGGCTGCGGGAGCGGGTGCGTCGCAAGGCCGGCAAGAAGCCCACGCCCTCGGCTGCGGTGATCGACAGCCAGTCGGTCAAGACCGCGGAAAAAGGGGGAGCCGTGGGTACGACGCGGGCAAGACGGCTTCGACAGCGTTTACGCTAAAGTCAAGGGTAGGAAGCGACATCTGTGCGTCGATACGCTCGGCTTGATCTTGGCCGTGGTGGTCCACCGCGCCTCGACTCAGGACCGCGACGGCGGTGAGGAGGTACTGATCGAACTGGCCGGCCGGTTCACCCGCTTGAAGAAGATCTGGGCCGACGCGGGTTACGCCGGAGAGTTTGTGGACACGGCCAAGCGGACCTTCGGGCGGGTCATCGAGATCGTCAAGAAGAAGGTATCGGGCCGATTCGAGGTGCTGCCCAAACGCTGGATCGTCGAGCGGACGTTCGGGTGGCTGAACAAGTATCGGCGGTTGAGCAAGGACTACGAGCACCTGCCGAAAAGTAGCGAAGCGATGATCCGCATCTCCATGATCAACCTGATGCTCCACCGGCTGGAGCCGGGGTAAGGCAGGTTCTCACACAGGCTCTTAGGGCTTCGGCCGGGCTAGCCAGAATGACCCCGGACAAGCGTCGACGTGGGTAAGTTTTTCACCGAGCGGTAAGCGTCTGGCGTTTATCCAAGAAAAAACGCCGAACCGCATCTTGCTAGTCAACCCGCTGACGAAAGAAGTACCCAACAACGACGACCGCCTACTTGCCGTGCTGACATCCCCGTCGCCGATTGCGTCAGCGGCGTTTGACCCTAGCGATCCGCGCCGGGTGTACGCGGGGCTGCACGACGGACGCATCGCCTATTTCGTCCTGCCCGAATACGTCTTGCCGGCTGAGTCCCTGCCATCGACTGTTGAAGAGGCCCAGAAAAATGCGACGGAGGAAGGGGCGGTGGCAGGGCATTAACGTCGCGGATTTCAGCTTGTGACGGCGGCAACCGAGGCGGCGGCCGAGTACGTGTTTGCGGATCACGGCACGCGGACGATCACGGTCTTTTGGAACTCGTATTCGCCGTCTTTGCCGCGTGACGTGGCGATGAACTTGTCGTTCTTCTTGGAGTAGGGGAAGACTCCCTGGAGTTCGCGAATGCGGGGGCCGTAAGAGTCGACGCCGTTGACGGGGACGAAGTCGGCCTCGGTGAACAGCCCGGCGGTGACCAGCGACTGGTTGGGGCCGTGGTAGTAGTAGACCTTAAAGTTCAGCTCGTGGTCGGCGTGTTTTTCACGGAGCTCGGCGGCGGCGCGTTCGGCGTCGGCGCGGAAGTCGGGGCCGTGGTTGCGATCGAAGGCTTCCAGAAGCAGGGTGCGATAGCCCGAGAAGCGGGCGAGGTCGAACTCGCCGCGCTCGCCGCCGACGCGGCTGACCTCGACCAGCGCGGCCCGGCGGAAGGGGCGGTCGCCGTTGATCCGGGCGGCGCGGACCGTTTTGAGTTGGGCCTGAGCGTCGGGGTGGTTGGACCGGGAGAACCGCCCGGCGTATACGGCGGTGTCGGCCCCGCGGTCGATGAACCACACGTCGGCGATCCCCGCTTCGGTCCGGGCGGTATCCGCGAAGCGGTACGCCTCGGCCAAGCGGTCGGGCCCGTCGAAGCTCGCCAACTCGATCGCCCACCGCCGGCCCCGGCGGGCGGGTTCGCCGGACGTGCTGTCGCGGGGGGCGTCGGCGAAATCGCGCAGGCGGACCCAGTCGGACTCGGGGCGGATGATACGGGTCTCGACGCATCCCGCGAGGCTTACCGCCGAGGCCAGCGCCGCGATGGCGATCACCCCCCTGGCCGAGGCGAGGCGCGGGCGAGGCGAAGGTCTCCGGAGATGACGGGGGATGAAATCAGCCAACAGTTTGGTGAGGACAACACAAAAGGATAAAAGGCGAAACGTTCGGCTTAGAAGAACAATCTTACGCAAAAATCAGGATTTTGAACTCAGCGAGTGGATATATTCTTTAATCCGGATAGACTGATGGAGTTGATCCGGGAAGATACCCGATGACTTGCTTTATGAGCCGTACCGCCACCCCATCCGACGCCGTTCTCCGTTCGTTGGGCACGCTCGCCGACGCCACGCGGGTGCGCCTGCTGCGGCTGCTCGACCGGCAGGAGCTGGGGGTGTCGGACTTGTGTGCGGTGGTGCAGATGCCTCAATCGAC